>NZ_RJNZ01000014.1:0-62635 GCF_003942865.1 Streptococcus mitis
ACTTACATTAATATCGCAAAATTTATTTAACAATTTACTGATTACATAATAATTTATATGGATATTTAATATAAAAACACCTATAGTTATTATTAGTGATATCACAATAAAAATGAACATGGTATAAACATTAAACTCAAACCGAAATTTATCTTGAAGTATATCTTTTGAAATCAAAATATATCTAACAACAAATATAAATACTGCAAATATACTCAATACAAATAATTTAATATTTTTTATCATATATTCACTCCTTACTCAATAAAATTAATCATTAAGGGTGTAATAAATGCTTCAATTCCTGCCCCAAGTATTAATAGCAAAAAGGATATCTTTAAACGTTTAATAAAATCCTGTTTATCGTAACATCCTTTTCGATGATTGATTATCGTATCAGACAGATAAATATAAGAAAAAACCTCAATAACACCATGTGGTATTACTAATAATAAATAGAACATATTTGGGAAAGAGGAAAGCAACGCTCCTAAAACAATACCATTAGTGATGAAAAAAATATATATAATCATATCCCCCAATAGATAAGCTGAAAGTAGCCATATACTTGCGACAGTATTTTTTAACAAGATTTGTATAAAATCATCAAAGCCGAAAACTACACTTGCATTTGTTATAAATTGCTTTTCAGATGAAAGAGAAAAACACAGCATAATTATAGCACTACAAAGATAGATTGAAAACATATACTTTTTGATCATTATTTGCCCTCATCAATTTCGTATAGAAAATTTTGAAAAATTGAGGAAGTTAGTGTCTTCCCCAATTTTTCAAAATATTATTATGCACTTGCAAGACCAAAAGCAGCCAAAACAGGACCTACCCAAGCAGGAAGTGTAACACCAGCAACAACTGCAAACGCCTCTACAATTGTCCCTCCCGAGGAAACAAATTCCACAATTTCTTGATACCATCCTGGTGCTAATTCGATTCCGAATTTTCCGCAAACCCAGTAGATATTACCTACAGCGACAATAGTTACTACAGATACTAACAAACTAAATAGAAATGCTTTCTCAATTTTATTAAGACCGAATTCTGATGCCATGATACTATTGTTCATTTTATTTACCTCCTTGTTAATAAACTCCGTTACAATAAATGATCATATTATCAAAATAATAAAATTACTAGCACATTGGAATCACTCCTTCTCTTAAAATTATATTAAACAAGATATTTTCAAGATGTACTTTATCTCTCTTTCTAGATATAAGACACATCTGTCATTACGCGAATTTTCTATCTGCAAAAAACATGAAAATCTTAATTATTAGCATAAACTTACTAATCTGCTTTGCCAACATCAAGACCTGTAGATTTATTTTGTACTTGAATCCTCACTTCGTGGAATTTACCATCTTGTATAACTTGTCGATATGGGAAAATAGCACTAACTGAAATTATGCCTAATAATAAAAATGATAACAATCTTTTAATTCCATAAACTTTCTTCATCATTTTGAATCCCCTTTCCTTTTTATAATCTAATTCTATCAAATTATATATGATTTGTCAATGATTTTATAACATTTTGTACTTTTTTTTTTTTTTTATTCTTATATAGCATATCTTGCTTTTAAAATTTGCTAATAAAGTCTAAAAGTCGTATACTATTAAGTAGTACAATTACTGAAAGGACATATTTTTTATGAATACACTCGCCGAAAAACTTAGGTTAAAGCGAAAGGAACTTGGTCTCTCCCAACAAACTCTTGCAGAAGGAATTTGTGAACAAAGCCAGATTAGTAAAATTGAGAGAGGGCATTTCATTCCCTCCGCAGACCTTTTGTTCAAACTCTCACAACGACTTGAAGTACCATTAGATTATTTTTTTAATGAACAAATTGAAATTAAATCTAACCTCTCTAATTTCAAGCAATTATCTGCTCGACTATTAGATGACAGAAATTATGACGATTTGGAATATATTTATAGAATAGAGATTGAGCGAAGCACCTTTCTAACACTAGAAGACCGAACTTACCTTGAATGGATTAAAGCTATTATTGACTTCTATCAATATGACAGTAAGTGTGAGGCAATTTCTTCATTGGAAAATATATTATTAAAAGTCTCTTCAAATACTCTGATTTATTTAAAGGCGTTGAATACTCTATCTAATTTCTATTCCTTAGTGGGTCGTGAACAAGAATATGAGGCAAACTACTCTCATTTGATGGAGTTATATCAGACAAAAAATTTTGAGCATCAGGAGTTTTTATTTGGTTACATCAGAGTTCGTTACAACTACGCTCACTACCTAGTATCAAAGGAAAAATATAACGAAGCCATCCAAGAAGCTCTTGAGACGATTGAACTCTGTAAACAAAGACAGACAAGCTACCAACTGGCTCCTCTACTTATTCTTGTAGGAAATGCTGGAGCCAAATTTCTAGACAAAGAACAAGTCAAAAATTATTATATAGAAGCAAGAGAGTTATGTAAGATTTATAACAATCCTTTAATGTTGATGAAGATAGAAAATTATTTGAAGGAATTAGATACTGTTTAATTTATCCTATCATTAGAATTCTTCTTAAACTTTGAATAACCCCTAAAGCTAATAACCAGCTTGATTCAAATTCACTTCATAAATTAGTGGTATTTTGAGGTTTTATTTTATCAAGTATGTTGGCAAATTTCTCTAATCTTCTAACTTCATTATAGAACTTTCGGTATCAAAAGAGGCTGGGACAAAAGTCTAACCTTAAATATAAAAAGCGAACAAAACGAGTTATCTGAAACTTAGAATTCTGTTTTGTTCGCTTTTTTATCTAATCTATCGATTTTAAAATTTTATAATAAAGAATTCCTAAAATCAAAATCTTTTTGTCCCAGCCTCTTTTTAACTCAATATCAAACTGGCTACAATGGGGCTGACAAAGACATAGAGAATACCGGTAACACCGATAGCCAAACCACCCATGGCTCCTGCTACAGAACCGTATCGAAAGGCTGTCCCCGTTCCAACTGCGTGGCCTGTTCCTCCAAGGGAAAGACCAACAGCTACTGGATCGTCAATTTTCAACCACTTCAAAAGGGTTGGGCCGATTACACTGGTTAAAATCCCAGTTGCCACTACTACCACCAAGGTCACAGTGGTCAGACCTTGCAATTTTTCTGTGATTCCCACTGCCATGGCGGTTGTCACTGACTTAGGAAAGAGAGAAATGGCTAGGAAAAAGTCCATGCCAAAAATCTTTGCCACAAGGGCTGTGAAAGAGGTATTGACCACTACCGCTAAGAGACTACCAAAGAGAATACTCCGAGCATGGTGCTTCATCAAATGAAAACTCTTATAAAGCGGAATCCCTAGAGCCACGGTCGATGGGACAATCAAGTTGTTCAGATAAACCCCACCTTGGTAGTAATCTTGGTAAGAAATACCCGTCACCTTTAGAAAGATGATAATGAAAACAGCTGACAAAAGCAAGGGCGTTGTCAAAGGATGGGGAAAACGTCTGTAAATCAGCATTCCTACTAGATAGGCTAATATAGATAGGGCAAGCCCAAACAGGGGATTGGAAACAAATTCACTCATTTGGCATCTCCTTTCTCATAATCTCCCTCAAACCGTCTCTTGATAAACTGAACTACCAAGGCTATGAGGATAATATTGATGACAGCCGCAAAAAAGACAATCAAAACAATGGGCAAGAGATAGGGAGCAATCACATCAAACTTCTCCATGATTCCCACTGCTGGCGGCAAAAAGAGAATGGTCATATTGGCCAGCAAGAAATTCCCCACCATGTTGACATGCCTGGTTCTCAGCCACTTGAATTGTAGGGCTAGAAAAAGAATAATCAAACCGATAATACTGCCTGGGATGGGCAAATGAAAGAAACTAGAGATCCCCTCTCCGATTAGAGAAATCACAAAGAGAATCATTAATTGAACATATAATTTCATCCTAAACTCCACGAAATAGACTTCTTGCATACCAGTTTACTCTTTTTTCAGAAAATTTCAAGGAAATACACAAGAGTCATTAAAAATTAGAGAGGAAAGGGGATACAGACAATTAAAGACTAGTGAAAACAGCGTAATTTAGGATAAAAGATGCCTGCGTCCTTCTTGCCAGCTCTTTTGAAAAGTAGTATAATTATTGCATGCGCAATCATCTTGTGATACAGAGACTGTCCGTGAATGGACTTTCTTCTATTTACAACTCTAAAAAGAAAGGAGATACTATGACCTATTTGGAAAAATGGTTTGACTTCAATCGGCGTCAGAAAGAAATTGAAAGTCTCTTGGAAGAGACTATTGCCCAGCAGAGCGAGCAAAGTCTAACCTTGAAAGAGTTCTACCTGCTCTACTATCTGGACTTGGCTCAAGAAAAATCTCTACGCCAGATTGACCTGCCAGATAAACTTCATCTGAGCCCTAGCGCTGTTTCTCGGATGGTGGCTCGCTTGGAAGCCAAAAATTGCGGTCTACTTAGTCGCAGGTGTTGTGATCAAGATAGACGCTCTAGCTTTATCTGCCTGACAAGTGATGGGCAAAAGACACTAGCCTCTCTACAGAAGGCTGTCGAAGAAAGCTTGGAAACTGGTTTGGATTTCTTGATTTAAGATGATTTTAGAAAAAAGTTGCGTGCGCAATCATTTTTCTTGACATTCTCTTTTACAAGGAGTAAAATAAAGTCATCATTAAACAAAGGAGTTTTTAAAATGATTGAAATTACCTATCTAGATGCCAGCAAGAACGAAAGAACTGTGACTTTCGAATCTTATGAAGACTTTGATCGTTCACAACAAGCTTGCCTTATCGGCGTCGCAGACTACTACCCTGTCCAAAAATTAACTTACAACGGTCATGATTTGGACTACCATGGGACTTACGGAGATGTCTTCTTCTATCTCATGAAACAAGATTTAAGCCAATATAACTAAAAAAGGAGAAATACAATGGCAAAAGCAATTACAGATGCAACATTTGAACAAGAAACAAAAGACGGTTTGGTCTTGGTAGACTTCTGGGCAACTTGGTGTGGTCCATGTCGTATGCAAGGTCCAATCTTGGACAAATTGTCTGAAGAACTTTCAGAAGATGTTTTGAAAATCGTTAAAATGGACGTGGATGAAAATCCAAACACAGCTCGTGCCTTTGGAATCATGTCTATCCCAACTCTTCTCTTCAAAAAAGACGGCCAAGTGGTAAAACAAGTTGCTGGTGTTCACACAGCAGAACAAATCAAGGCCATCGTTGCTGAATTGAGCTAATCACATTAGAGACCAAGTACTTTCTTTGGTCTCTTTTTTCTTGCCCTTTGCCATTTTTCAAAAAATATGCTAGACTGTAGGTAGAATATTACGATGTTTGGGACATGCCATCGCTAAAAAAAACCTCTACTTGGTATTTTTTAGCTCCCTCATGGGAGCTTTTTGCGTGCTCTGAACATTTCCCATTTTGGAAGGAGTACTATGAAACGTCAATCAGCCTTGGTCGTCTTTAGTGGCGGTCAAGATTCCACAACCTGCCTCTTCTGGGCCAAAGAACACTATGAAACAGTCGAAGCTGTCACCTTTGCCTATGGCCAACGCCATCATCTCGAAATTCAAGTTGCCCAAGAAATTGCTAAGGAACAAGGCATTCGTCATCATATCCTCGATATGTCTCTGCTGGGGCAAATCACTGAAAATGCTCTGACTTCAGATTTAGAAATTGAGAAAAAAGAAGGAGAAATCCCTAACACCTTCGTTGATGGTCGTAACCACCTCTTTCTATCCTTTGCGGCAGTTCTTGCCAAACAACGTGGCATTAAAGATATCGTGACAGGTGTCTGCGAAACAGACTTCTCAGGCTACCCCGATTGTCGAGATGTCTTTGTCAAATCCCTTAATGTGACACTCAACCTTGCCATGGATTACGACTTTGTTATCCAAACACCTCTCATGTGGCTGGACAAGGCTGAAACTTGGGAGTTAGCCGATCAACTCGGTGCCTTTGACTACGTTCGTGAAAAGACCTTGACCTGCTACAATGGGATTATCGGAAGTGGCTGTGGGGATTGCCCAGCCTGCCACCTACGTCAACATGGGTTAGATGTTTATCTCTCACAGAAAGGAGAGGCCTAATGTTTTTTGCACCCAAAGAAATCAAACAGGAAACTGGAGAATCTCTCGTTTACAATCCTCACAGAACCTTGGTATCAAAAGAATTTACCTTTGATGCTGCCCACCACCTCTTTCACTATGAGGGAAAATGCAAATCCCTTCATGGTCACACCTATCATCTGCAGATTGCTGTCAGTGGATTTTTAGATGAACGTGGCATGACCTACGATTTCGGAGATATCAAAGCCATCTACAAGAACTACTTAGAGCCCCACTTGGATCATCGCTATCTAAACGAAACTCTTCCCTATATGAACACGACTGCTGAAAATATGGTTTACTGGATTTTCCAAACTATGAGTCAAGAGTTGCCAGACGAACGTGGTCTCCGTTTGGAATACGTTCGCCTCTATGAGACTCCGACTGCCTTTGCGGAGTTTAGACGGGAGTGGTTAGATGACTAGGGAACGTGTCCTCAAACTACCAGTTCTAGAAATTTTTGGGCCAACCTTTCAAGGCGAAGGCCGTGCAATCGGGCAGAAAACCATGTTTGTCCGCACTGCTGGTTGCGACTACCACTGCGACTGGTGCGATTCTGCCTTTACCTGGGATGGCTCTGAAAAGCCAACTCGTATGACTGCTGACGAAGTCATTGCTGCCTTGGATAAATTGGGGAGCTACGACTATGTAACCCTATCTGGGGGAAATCCTGCTATCCTAGCAGCCAACATGGCTGAATTGGTCACCAAGCTCAAGGAACGCGGTGTCACCCTTGCTGTCGAGACTCAAGGCTCTCGCTGGCAAAATTGGTTGAAAGACATCGACCAGGTCACTCTGAGCCCCAAACCTCCTTCATCCAAGATGGAAGTCAACTTTGAGACCTTGGACTTTATCGTTGCCCAATTGGATCCAGACAAGGTCACCTTTAAAATCCCTGTCTTTGACGATGCAGATTTGGCCTTTGCCAGAGGCATACAAGAACGCTACCAACCAGATGTTCTCTTTTTATCAGCAGGAAATCCTGAGCCCAAGGCTACGGGTAATATTGTCCAAGACCAACTGGACCGCCTCAAAGAACTCTGGGAACGCGTCGCTACTGACGATAGCTGGGGCAATGTCCGCGTCCTTCCTCAACTCCATACCCTCCTCTACGATAATCAACGTGGTGTTTAAGATTAGAAAGAAAAAATCATGTCACAACAAGAAGAAATGAAAAACCTAAGCCTACTAGGCAACAAAGAAACCAACTACATTTTCGAGTATCAACCAGAAGTCCTGGAATCCTTTGACAATCGTCATGTGGAAAATGACTATTTCATTAAATTTAACTGTCCTGAATTTACCTCACTTTGCCCAATCACTGCTCAGCCAGACTTTGCAACTATCTATATTTCCTACATCCCTGACAAGCTCTGTGTTGAGTCAAAATCCCTCAAACTCTACCTCTTTAGCTACCGAAACCACGGAGATTTCCACGAAAACTGTATCAACACCATCGGGAAAGACTTGGTCAACTTGCTAGACCCTCGTTATTTAGAAGTCTGGGGAAAATTCACTCCGCGCGGTGGTATCTCAATTGACCCCTACTACAACTACGGTAAGCCTGGAACTAAGTATGAAGGCTTGGCAGAACAACGCCTCTTTCAACACGACCTTTATCCAGAGAAAGTTGACAACCGTTAATACTCTTCGAAAATCTCTTCAAACCGCGTCAGCTTCACCTTGCCGTATGTATAGTTACTGACTTCGTCAGTTCTATCCACAACCTCAAAACGGTGTTTTGAGCTGACTTCGTCAGTTCTATCTACAACCTCAAAGCAGTGCTTTGAGCAACCTACGGCTAGTTTCCTAGTTTGCTCTTTGATTTTTATTGAGTATAAACAGATACGAAAAAGCCCTGTTCCTCAAGATAAGGAGCAAGGCTTTTTGAGTTTCAATTATTCTTCAGTTCCAAGGAAGTTTTTAGCAACAAGTGCTGCAAGAACTCCACCAACGATTGGGGCAAGGATGAAAATCCATACTTGTTGAAGGGCTGCACCACCTACCAAGACAGCAGGTGCCAAGCTACGAGCTGGGTTTACTGAAAGACCAGTGATGTTCAATCCAACAAGAATCATCGCCATCAATGACAAACCGATTACCAAACCAGCAATCGCGCCATTTCCCTTGCTTTCTGATGTCACGGTCATGATAACCAAGACAAACAAGAAGGTTGCGATAACTTCAAACAAGAAACCTCCAAAGACAGTGACACCGTTTGCCAAGGCATTTTCACCAAGGCTAGCAGTTGACATACCAGAGTTAGCCAAGAGGAAGAATACAGAAGCAGATGCTAAGAAAGCTCCAACTACTTGTCCAAGGATGTAGTTTACAAGTTCTGAAGATGACAAACGTTTGTTCACAAACATAGCAATAGAAACAGCTGGGTTCAAGTGAGCACCTGAAACAGTTCCGATTGAGTAAGCTGCAACTACGATTGCCAAACCAAAGGCAAAGGCAATCCCTAGGTGTCCAAGACCATCAAGACCATTTCCAAAAACAACAGCTCCTGTCCCGACGAACACAAGCATGAACGTACCGATTAACTCAGCGACAAATTTTTTCATTTTCTTTCTCCTTTTTTCAAAAACTAGATACTAGTCTATCAAAAGTAGGAAAGGGTTTCAAGAAAATTGTTTGGAAATTTTCTTGAAAATCATATAACTATTAGCTAATCTCTAGTATTGAAAAGACTGGATAGCGTCTTTCAAGTCATCTTGTAAACTATTTCTCTGGTCAAGTTGAACATAGACTTCCAACAGACAGGACTTAAAGTTTGAAAATTTGTAAAAATCCTCCCTTTCTTCTATCGGAAAATCAACAGCTTTTATCCAAGAAGCTACTTGCTCTTGCTCCAACTTCCCTTGTAAAATAGGTTCATAGATCACTCTTGCTAAACGCCAATCCTCATCATCTGTAAAGCGAATCGAAACTCTTTTAAATAGTTGGCCAAGTATATCAAATACTTCATGAACTCTGTTTTTAGGAAAGTCTGGATGACAAACTACCTCTGTCAGTAAATCGGCTCCATGTGCAAAAGCATGAACCCAACCATACTGACTTGAAAAACCCGTTGTATCCTTTTCTTTTGAAAGATAGTGCAAGCCTTGATTTAAAAGGACATTACGAATTTCTACTTTTAATCTCTGATAGAAAATCGATTGCTGGTTGGCATCAGCAGACAAGAGATTTGCATAAATAAGCGCCCTAAAAGAACGTTCAAGTGTTGACAAGCCTACCTTATCAATCTCTTTATCTAACCCTCCATCAGATGAAATCCCTTCAGCAATGAAATGAAATTGTTCCTGTGTAAATAGCTCTTCCTGAATCCCTCTAGCAAAGCTTGTAAAAACAAGGTCATCGCGAATTTCTGGAGAAGAATCTCCCAAATGATCAAGCAACCACTGGATTTCTTCCTCATGATAACTTGGTTTTTCTTCTGCTATTTTTCTAAGTAACTCTTGATACATGGTCAATACCTCTACATTTCTAGTAACTTATCAAAAAGCCAGCCCAAGATAACTTTCTATCTTATTCTTTTTTAGATAGACGTTTTCCTGCTGCAATTGCATCAGCCTCTGTCATCTCGACAACGTTGGCTTTATTAGTATTTGACGGCATACTATCCTTGTTATACCAATATACTTTCGCTTGCCCATTCTTAGCGACGTAAACAATTCTATCTTGCTGTTGGGCTTTAGTTTCAGCTTCACGTGCAATTCTTCTCTCTTCTTCTTTTTGAGAAATTAAAGACTCAACTGCACCTATCCTATCAAGCAATTCTGCCTTTTTATCATTATTTTCAATCTGATTAACTGTTTCTTTAGCAGACTTCACTTGACTTGCATCTTGACTTTCTTCCAATTGTTTGACTAAGGTTTCACCTTTTTCTTGCAACTCATTTACAGCTTTTTCTTTGGCAATTCTCTCTTCTTCTGCTTTTTCTTTAGCTTTTTTCTCTTCATCAACTCGTTTTGCCTCTTCTGTAGTAGATGAAGCATCGGTTGTTGACTCTACTTTAGCAGTGGATGCCGCAGTTTGCTTAGTTTCTGATTGAGAAGATGAAATTTTCTTTGTGACTGTCGGAGTTTGAAGAGAAACTACAATAAAACTAACAACAAAAAGTCCTATCATTAAATTTCTTTTTCGAATATCTGGTACTTTCTTTACAAAATACCAAATACCAACTCCGCTCAAAACAAGATAGAGAGTAGGAAGAGCAATCAATAAAATGATTCCCAACAAGACTAGGCCTATTTTTATAAAACGTATTCTTTGTGAATCCTGCTCCAGCCATTTTTTAATTCTGTTCATATCCTTATCCTAAATTCCCCCTACTCTCCCAACTGAGCACTATAGGCGATGATCTGATCAACTGTGTCAGACAAGAATTGGATTGTATCACGGAGTGGTTTGTCTGTTGAAATATCGGCTCCGATAATCATGGCTGACTCAAGTGGTGTCTTGCTACCACCTGATTTGAGGAGATTGAGCCAGTCTTCAGCTCCATTCTCAGAGTTTTTAAGATGGAGGTAACCAGCTGTCGAGATAACTAGTCCTGCTGAGTAAGTGTAACTATACAAGCCCATGTAGTAGTGAGCTTGGCGCATCCAAGTCAAAGCTGCATCATCGTCAATTTCAATGGCATCTCCCCAGAAATCCGTCAAGACTTCCTTCATAATACTGTTGAGTTTGCTTGCTCCAAAGGTCTCCCCTTCTTCAATCAATGTATACACCTTACGCTGGAAGGCTGCTTCCAAGAGGTGGGTAATAAAGTTATGGAAGTAGGTGTCTGTCAAGCGGTGAGCCAGAGCGAAGCGTTTTTGACGTGGATCGTCAGATTGGTGCTCCAAGTAGTCACTGAGGAGCAATTCATTGAAAGTTGACGGCGCTTCAACATAGTAGGTCGACATGTGGGCATTAAAGTAGCTTTGATGATTATCTGAAAAGATGAATTGACCAGAATGCCCGATTTCATGAATCAAGGTATATACATCGCTCAAACGGCCTGTCCAGCTCATGAGAACATAAGGATGCACGCGATATGGGTCCGCTGCATAGCCACCAGAATCCTTGCCACTATTGGCAGCAAAGTCCACCCAGTGCTCTTCTTGATAGCGAGCAACTTCCTGACAATATTCTTGCCCCAAAGGTTCTATCGACTTCATGACCAAATCATAAGCATCGTCAATAGTCACTTCAGGATTCAAGGCGCTGTCCAAGTCCAATTTCCAGTCTGCAAAGGTCATCTTTTCAAGACCATTGACCTTGGCAACATGCTTGAGGTATCTCTGAGCGACTGGCGAAAATTCCTGCATAATGAGGTCAATCTGGCGATCAAACATGGCACGGTCCACTTCTTGCTCAGCCAAAAGATAATCAAAGACAGAGTCGTAACCCTTCATATCTGCCAATAATTTTTCAGACTTGACTTGGGCTAAATAGGCTGCCGCAGCTGTATTTTGGTGCTTACGAAGACCTTCTGAGAAGGAACGGAAAGATTTTTCACGAACCTCAGCATCCTCATGATTTTGGTAGAAATTTTCATAGGTCACAAAGCTGTTTTTGTAGGTCTTGCCATGGGCTTCAAAGTCAGCCATTTCAAAATCCCCAGCACGCATCTTAGTATAAATATCCTGCGGACTGTAGAAAACTTCACCGAGATTGGTCAAGGCCTTCTCCACATCAGCCCCTAGATAGTGGGCTTTTTTGATTTTGGCCTGACGAATGGCCGCCGTCAAATGAGGCAATTTACCCAAACGGTCCAAGACTTCCTCATCAGCTTCCACCAAGGCATCGTCAAAGAAGGTCAAGGCTACGCTGGCGTCTGTTTCAAATTCCATCCCAGCTTGGGCGATATTAGCAAAATCCTCATTGCTATAGTCTGTCGTCTGCGGCATAAAGCCATAGTTGCCAATATGGCTCATCTGAATGTAGATTTGTTCCAATTCCGCAAAGGCCTTCTCGAAATCGTCAAAAGTGTGAAGATTGCCATTGTAGTCACGGCTAAACTGATTGATGTCTTCACGAGCCTTCTCGATTGCACGCAAGAAATCCTCACGGTCTTGGTATAGGGCTGTTAAATCCCAAAGTTCCTTCTCTGGAAATTCTGAACGGTGTTTTTGTTCCATTTTCTTCCTCTTATTTCTCTAATTCTAATAAAACACTAAGGGCTGATAAAGCATAAAGCGGCGCTGTTTCTGCTCGCAAGATACGAGGACCAAGTCCTGCCAAGACGGCTCCCTTAGGTTCAAAACTCTCAATTTCTGCAGGTGAGAGCCCGCCTTCTGGTCCAAAGATAAAGAGCAGTTTAGCTCCTGTTTCAAGACCAGAGACCGCTTGTAAAAGCGCAGCAGCTTCTCCTTCTTTTGCTGATTCTTCATAGGCTACTATGATAGAGTCAAACTGGTCAAACTGAGCTAGAAAATCTGCTTTCTTTTCAAAAAGCTGGATACTTGGGACACGATTTCGCTTGCTTTGTTCTGCTGCTCCGAGAGCGATTTTTTCTAGTTTTTCAACCTTTTTACCCAATTTCTTGCCATCCCATTTGGCGACCGACCAATCGGCAGGAAAGGCCCAAATCTGACTGGCACCTAGTTCTGTTACTTTCTGAGTAATAAATTCCAGCTTGTCCCCCTTGGGAAAACCGGATGCAATGGTCACTTGGACTGGCAGTTCCACATTGTCAACTAACTCTTCAACCAACTTAAACTGACGATTTTCAACATCCAAGACGCGCGCCAAGCGCTTAATTCCATCATCAAAGACCAAAGTAACCTCATCATCTTCTTTCAAGCGCATAACCTGAAACATATGCTTGCTGGTTTCCTTGTCCTCGATGGTGACAGGAGAGATAGCACTGCCTTTGACAAAATACTGTTGCATGCTAGCCTCCAATCACACCGGAAATATCCTTGGTTTTCTTAAAGACACAGGCATTCCATTCCCCTTGAACCATGTGAGTTTCGAGGAAAAATCCAGCTGACTCAGCCGACTCGCGCACCATATCCCACTTGTCCTTAATAATTCCACTCATGATGAGGTAGCCTTCGTCCTTAACCAAACGATAGGCATCGTCTGTCAGATGAATGAGGATATCCGCCAAGATATTAGCCACAATCACATCTGCCTCAATCTCAACACCCTTAAGCAAGTCTCCTGCTGCTACATGGATGTTTTCCATACCAGGGTTGAGTTCAATATTTTCCTGAGCTACACGAACTGCCACATCATCTAGGTCATAGGCGAAAATTTCCTTAGCACCAAGTAGCGAGCTAGCAATGGAGAGGACACCTGATCCAGTACCCACATCCAGCACCGTTTCGCCACCACGAAGAACCTGTTCCAAAGCAAAAAGGCTCATCTTGGTAGTTGGGTGGGTTCCTGTCCCGAAGGCCATACCAGGATCCAGCTTGATAATCTTTTCCCCAGCAGTCGCCTCATAGTCTGTCCAAGAGGGAACAATGGTCAAATCATGAGTGATACGAGCTGGTTCATAATATTTCTTCCAGTTGTCTGCCCAGTCTTCCTCAGCCAAGGCAGTCGTCCCCATCTTGACCTCACCCAAATCCATAAAATCTGTCAATTCTGCTAGGCGAGCCTGCAAGTCTGCCTCAACCACTGCCACATCAACCGTATCAGGATAGTAGGCTGTCACTACGATTTCTTCTTGCTGCTCGACCTCTGGGAAAATTTCACCGAAGCGGTCGACATTTCCCACATAGTCCATGCTATCTTCAATTGCTACCCCTTGGGCACCTAACTCAATCAAGAGGTTGGAAACCAACTCCTCTCCCTCACGCTTCACTGTAACTTTTAACTCTTGCCATGTTTCCATCATTAAGATACCAAGCCCGTAAAACACAAAGCCAAAATAGGAAACTCTCTGAAGACGTTTGTATCTAAGAGAAGTTTATCTTTTTGGTACCGTGTTTAGGGCGGGTTCAGTTTAGAAATTTAACTGAACCATCCTTTCTAATCACTTACTTTTAAATAATCCCTCAATCTCCCCTGGAGCTGAGGCACAGCTTGTTTAGACTTCAAAAACTCCTCAATAGGCATCAGTTTATAGGCCTGTCCTTCATCCCCAAAGGTAATATTATCAAATTGTTCTTGTCTTAGCTGACCAACCATAAAGACCGATTGCTTGCCTTCAAAGATTACGCTAGGATAAATTTTGCCCCAAAGCAAACAATCTTCATTTAAATGAATTCCCAGTTCCTCATAAACTTCACGCGCTACGCACTCGAAAGGGCTTTCGTCCCCTTCACGACCACCACCTGGCAACTCCCACATGTTGGGACAAGGAATATCGTCCTTGTCATCACGTAAGATAGTCAAGACCTTATCCCCACAAATCAAGGCAATCTTAGATCCTGTAAAATCAGAAATTTCTATTTCCATGTCAAACTCCTAGTATCTCGGATAAGGATAAAACTCTCCCTCTTCCAAGCCAACTTTTCCTTCTTCAAATACTTCTTGATTCCATTCCATGACAAATTCCTCTGCTTCTGGGTCTTCCAAAAAGTCCATAAGGGCATCTAGTCCAACCTCTGCAGTATCTTTAAGAAATAGTGCAAAATAAGCTAAAAATTCGCGAGAAAAGCCTTTTTTAGGCAAGTAAGGTATGACAGTCAAATAGTCTTCCTCATTGACGGTTGATTTGGCAGGATTGTAAAAAAGCACTGCTTCTTCAAAGAGAATATCATCCGATGAAACTTCTCCGTCCTCATCCACCATCTCCACGCCTGCAGCGTTTTGCGCTTCCAATAGAAAACTCACTTCTACCGCGTGATTGCGCTTGTCCCAACTAATCTCAAAGTCAAAGGGAAAGTTCTTCTCCAACTCTTCCTCTAAAACATCTAAAAATCCGTATGTTGCCATTTTGACCTCTTTCTATGCGACTCTTTAATCGCCCCGATTACTCGGAAATATGCTAAAATAGATACTACCATCTTACCACATATGTATCAGAAAATCCACGTTAGAAAGGACTGCTATGCCAGACAATCTCGCGCTTCGCATGCGCCCTAAAACCATCGACCAGGTCATCGGTCAGGAACATCTGGTCGGACCTGGAAAAATCATCCGCCGCATGGTGGAAGCCAACCGTCTGTCCTCCATGATTCTCTACGGACCTCCAGGAATCGGCAAGACCAGTATTGCCTCAGCCATCGCTGGGACTACTAAGTATGCCTTTCGAACTTTCAATGCGACAGTTGATAGTAAAAAGCGACTGCAAGAAATTGCTGAAGAGGCTAAATTCTCTGGTGGTCTCGTCCTATTACTAGACGAGATTCATAGACTAGATAAAACCAAGCAAGACTTCCTCTTACCTCTCTTGGAAAGTGGTCTGGTCATCATGATTGGCGCTACGACTGAAAATCCTTTCTTCTCTGTCACTCCTGCCATTCGTAGCCGTGTTCAAATTTTTGAGTTGGAACCTCTGTCTAACCAAGACGTCAAGGAGGCCCTGCAGATAGCTCTAAGTAACCCTGAGCGTGGTTTTGATTTTCCAGTAGAACTAGATGAAGATGCGCTGGATTTTATTGCTACCTCTACAAACGGAGACCTTCGCTCTGCCTTCAACTCACTGGATTTGGCAGCTCTCTCTACCCCTGAGAATGATAAGGGCATCCGCCACATCACCCTCGACATCATGGAAAATAGCCTGCAGCAGAGCTACATCACTATGGATAAGGATGGAGATGGCCACTATGATGTTCTCTCAGCCCTGCAAAAGTCTATCCGTGGCTCAGATGTGGATGCCAGTCTCCACTATGCTGCCCGCTTGATTGAGGCTGGTGATTTGCCAAGTCTCGCTCGTCGCTTGACTGTTATCGCTTATGAAGATATCGGCTTAGCCAATCCTGAAGCTCAGATTCACACCGTGACTGCTCTGGATGCTGCCCAAAAGATTGGGTTCCCAGAAGCCCGCATTCTCATTGCCAATGTCGTCATTGATTTGGCCCTTTCTCCAAAATCCAACTCAGCCTATGTAGCTATGAATAAGGCTCTTGCCGACCTCAAAACATCAGGGCACTTGCCTATTCCGCGACACCTGCGTGATGGGCACTACAGTGGAAGCAAGGAACTGGGGAATGCCCAAGACTATCTCTATCCACACAACTATCCTGGAAATTGGGTCAAGCAAGACTATCTACCAGAAAAAATTCGTAATCATCACTATTTCCAAGCAGAAGATACTGGTAAATATGAACGGGCTTTGGCTCAAAGAAAGGAAGCTATCGACCGTTTGCGAAAAATCTGAAATCCTTTTCAAAAAATTGCACTTTCCTCTTGATTTTTTTTGAAAAAGTGGTATTATATAAACATAGAAACGCTGTGGTGTACGACTTCACACTTAAGTGTTGACCGACTATTTTTTGTATTATTAGGGAAACAAAAGTCTTCTAACAGCATGTAGGCCGTCTCACACGGAAACAGCTTCAGTTAGAGCGAGTTGCCCACCTGCTTAATTGCGCGGGTTCAATACAAACCGTGAAGTTTCGGCACCAATACAGCTTTTTTCTTTGCCTCCTTAGCTCAGCTGGCAGAGCAGCGGACTCTTAATCCGTGGGTCACAGGTTCGATCCCTGTAGGGGGCATCTAAATACAACAGGAAAAAGCCTTGTAAATCAAGGCTTTTTTTGCTTGTCTATAACTGATTTACCCCATCATTTGTCCCACATTTTAAATCTATCTTTTCTTTTTGAATCAAATTACATCTATACAAATAGTGTAAAGCCAGTTACTTTTGCTTTGATGCCATACAATATTTTCATGTAGAGAAGACAAATTTTATCTTCTCTTTTTATTTTCAAAATAATAAAAACTGATTTTCTTTTCATAAATCAGACTGAAACTTCCAAATTTTCCATTTTGTTTATTGATATTTCCTCTAAAAAGGTGTATAATATTTTTATTATCAAACTATACTATACTATATAGGGGGTATTGAAATGAAATTTTCTAATCGTTTATCGCTATTCCTTGCAGGAGTTGTTTTTGTCCTTTTAGGACTTTTCCTATTTACAAACCCAGTAGCTAATCTTGTTGCTTACAGCTGGTGGATTGCATTTGGTTTACTGGTTTCTTCTATAGCAGCTATTTTAGGCTATTTCTCTGTACCAAAAGAGCTTCGCTCACCAGCTCATCTTTTCCAAGGGATTGTTAATCTTCTCTTAGCTCTTTACCTCGTTGCCTATGGCTTTGTGACGCTGCCAGTTGTCATTCCAACTATTTTAGGAATTTGGTTAATTGTAGAAGCCATTATAGTTTTCTTTAAAGGCAATCGTCTGGGATTGATTTTCCCTATTATTGGCAACCATATCATGTGGATAGCGTTGCTTGCATTTTTACTAGGTCTAGTGATTTTGTTCAATCCAGTAGCTACAAGTGTCTTTGTCGTTTATGTCGTTGCCTTTGCATTTTTAATTGTTGGTTTCACCTATATCCTTGATGCCTTTCGTAAATAATCTAGCTGCCATTTTGGGCATATTAAAATAGCTGGGAAGTTACATTCTCAGCTTTTTCTGTTGCCTCCTTAGCTCAGTTGGTAGAGCAGTAGACTCTTAAGCTATGGGGCGCAGGTTCGAGCCCTGCAGGGGGCACATCTAAATCAACAGAAATAAGCCTTGAAACCAAGGCTTTTTTTAACGTCTAATAGCTTTTTGTAGAAAAGTATTTAAAAATAAAAGAGAAGAGAATCTCTCACTCTCTTCTCAGTATATCTTATTAAATTTAGTTTTTCTTAATCTAGCTGATTTTCCTTTGCAACGACAAATTCCTTAACCAATCGATAGATAACAGCAAATATCGGTGTAAAGAATATCATCCCAAGTAAGCCAAAGAGATTGCCTCCAATACTAGCAGCCGCAAGCGTGAAAATAGCTGGCAAACCAATAGATTGACCTACAACTCTAGGATAAATAAGGTTTCCTTCAATCAGCTGTATAACTTGATATAGAAGAAGAGAAAGTAAGGCTTGAGTAGGACTCACTGTGAAGATAAAAATCGCTCCCACAACACAAGCAATCATAGGCCCTACATAAGGAATGAACGATAGCACTCCTGCAAAGATACCTGTCATTACTCCATAGGGTATCCCAAACATGCTGTAACCAACCGCTATCATAACTCCTATGATAACTGCTTCAATCAGCTGACTCATCAAAAATTGGTCATAAGTCTCTAGTGCTACTTGTCCAATGTAAGTCAACTTTATCACCACCTTCTCTGGAAGAAAAACTTTTAGAAGTCGACTCGTCATCGCTGCCAAATGTTCCTTACTGGATAAAAATAAAAAGGTGAAGACTATAATCAAAAAGGCATTCATCAAACTTGAAAAAATATTGCCGATATTACTAGTCAGACCTGATAAAAAACCTATCAAAGCTTGGCTAATAGAACTAGATTGTCCCTGTATGCCTGATACGATAGTTGACAACATGTCTTTGGTTACAAATTCCGAGCTGCCTAGCAATTTCCCAAGTTGAGTAAGGACTGTTGAAAGGACTGTTCCCAGCTGACTAATAGTCTGGGCTAGGGTTGGCAGCACCAAAACCAAAAGAGCAATCACGATTAAGATAAGAGCTAGGAAAACAAGTACCATGGCAATCGGACGACGCAACTCTGCCTTTACCTTCAATTTAACTAAGTACTGTTCAATTTTTTTCATAGGAACATTAAGCACAAAAGCAATAACAGCACCATAAATCAAGGTTGATATTACATCAAAGAGAGAGATTGCTCCTGATATAAAGCTCGATGCATTCAGAATTACAAGAGCAACCAGCCCTATAAAAAGTATTAACGGGGTGTATTTTTTTACTAAGTTCATAAATTCTCCTTAATAAACATGTTTAGATACGACTATACTATTTGGTTTTTCAAACTCTCGATTAAGGTAGGCTTGGTAAGTTCCTGGAGCGATAAATCCTTTGGGTGAGAGGATATCGGTGCCAGCCTGACCGACTATGGTATCAGCCAAGAGCACACAGTTTGTAGATAAGACAAAGTAGGATTTAAACTTAGATTTGATAAATTTATAAAGTTCCCCATCTGTCTCATGTCTGATTTTATAAGCGTAGGTGTAGTCTTCCTTACCATCACCTGTCATGATTTTATCTGCACTTGGCTCCCATGGAATCGTCAGTTGTTTCAATTCAGCCAACTTTTTCTGAACTGCTTTTTCCATTTCAGGCGTCAAATCTATCCCATAACCAAAAAGCGTTTTTTGACTCTCACGTTTACATAGGTCAATGTACTTGTCACGATCACAGAAATATAAGACACCATCTCCTACCATGCCAAATAAGGTCTCAGAAGACGGATCATAGTTGCCATAAGAAATAACACGGCCTTGATAGCAGATATCCACATGACCAATAGCTGAAAACAGGGAGGTCTCAGCTGTATGAACAAAAATTTCTAGCTCTGCTGTCTTACCAGACTTCACTATTCCAAGATGGATATCTTCTTCCTCATCAGCATTTTCCAGCATAAATTTGTTAACTTTTGCTAAAGTTCTTGCAGGGATGAGAGCGGCTAGGACAATAGGTAAGCTAATTCTAATGCGACGTTTGAGATGGTTTTTCCCAATTTCCTCCTCAAACAAGAAACCATCACGGATATTGGACACACCATAAAGGAAAAAATAAGCCCCTAATACAAAGAGTTGAAAGACAGAATTTCCTGTAGAGGACAAAAGACTAGTCCCACCAAGAAAAACTAGTACGAGTCCATCTAGTAAGAGACGAAAACGAGGTCGAATTTTGTTTTTGCGGTAGAGAACATAGGTGACAAGGTTAATACTAGCATGAAAAATCTGATAAACTCCAATCACAAGAGCCAAAATATAAATCGGCACATCCGTCGCAAGATTGGAGCCAAGCAAATATCCCAGCACTAACAATTTAACCAGTGCAACTCCCAAGGTGTCCGTTGACTGACTTTTTTTGAAAATACGTAATACTAAATCTAAGACCGTTGCTATCCAAGCTAAAAACAGAACCAGTCGAATAACCTTTACTGGCAACCAAGTCCCCGTGACCATCAAGATGAGACCTAGCAGAACAAACAAGAACCCCTGAGCAAGTAATTTCTTACCTGTCAGACCTAAAGATAGAATTTTCGCCATATAAAAACCTTTCAACAATAAAAATTAAACACTCCGATTAAACTGACTAGTAAATAGCCAACACTACAAACAGCCTGTGCCAGCAACATATGGTGACTAGAAATGACTGTAGTAATGTCACCATCTTGTCTTATGCACTTCTAAAATTTGTTATATTGATTAGAAGCCAGAGCTTATAAAAACTAGCTAAACTCGAGAGATAGACACAATTGCGACGAAAAAATGTATAACCAATTCAACTTGTTAAGGTAAGAAAGCATTATTTCCAATCTATTAATTATTCATCTATTACCTATTATGACACAATATTCCCTATAGTTCAACTTTTTACTTGTTTTTATATTACACGGACTAAAAAGTTTTCAACAGTTGATTGCATGTGTTTTAATAAGTTTTAACCTTTCTTGGTTAGATAAAAAAAGAACCATACAGTTTAGAATCTGTATGGTTTTTGCCCCACTTTTGTCCCATTTTTAAATCATGACATTGAAAATACCTAAAATCACTTATATTTCAATATTTTTAATTGCTCTCAATATGAAAGTCCTTTCCAAATCCCTGTAGGGGGCATCTAAATACAACAGGAAAAAGCCTTGATTTACTAGGCTTTTTTGTGTAGTCTTAGCACTAAAAAACGATAGAAAAAACACCCCTTCTGAACTGCACCCCAAAAGTTAGACAGAAAAAACCTAACTTTTGTGGCGCAGTTCATTCGCGTCACATGAAGTTATTTAAGCATCTCCCTTTCTCTCATTACCATTTTCTGTTATAATAAATTGTACTTCTAAAATAGAAAGGTCTTAAGATGACAACTCTCATTAAACATAAACGTGTAGAATTTTCAGAACTTTTTTATGACCTAGTTTTTGTTTTTGCAATTTCAAAAGTAACTACTTTAATCGACCATCTTCATAACGGTATTTTGACTTGGAATTCTTTCCTTGATTTTTTCATTGCTATTTTGTTTCTCATCGATTCCTGGATGATTCAAACCGATTATACCAATCGCTATGGAAAGAACTCTTTATTTAACATAGTAATCATGTTTATCAAAATGGGACTTTTACTCTTTATAGCCAATATGATTGGACCTGATTGGCAACAATATTTTCATTATCTCTGTTGGGCTATTGGTACATTAACCCTTACCTTATTTTTTCAATATTTGGTTGAATTTTTTAGAAAATCAACCGATAATGTTCATAGGGAAAGTATCAAAGGTTTTCTATGGATAACAGGTCTACGAAGTTTAGAAATCTATCTAGCAGCTCTTCTTCCTATTTACATTGGAGTCTATATCCTTTATGCTAGTATTCTGCTAACATTTATTATGCCAAGTATCTTGCTTAATAAAGATAAGCATTACCAGGTAAATCTCCCCCATTTAATCGAGCGCATCTCCCTTCTTGTCATTATTACGTTTGGAGAGATGATTACGAATCTAGCTAACTTCTTTACAATCGAGAATTTCTCGATTTATTCGGTTCTTTATTTCATTATTATGATTTCTCTGTTCTTGTTTTATTTTGGTCAATTCGACCATGCTATTGATGAAAAATCTAATCAAAAGGGACTATTTCTAATTTACAGTCACTATCCTATTTTCATTGGACTTATGATGCTGACTGTATCGATGAGTTTTCTTCAGAATCCTGAAGCTAATCGTCTCTTTGCAACCAGCTTCTCTTATATCGGATTTGGCCTCTTTCAAGCTGCTGTCCTAGTAAATGGGCCCTATAACAAACACTATCTTCGCTATTCGAAAAGTTACTACTGTGTCCAAGCGACACTCTATCTGGCTGCCTTTATTCTCTCTTTAATCTTTGCTTCTAATCCTATAATAGTAGTGAGTATAACAACCATTTTAGCTCTAGCTACAGCCATTCATTTTATTTATTTTTATATGACACAGAATAAAAAATATTCCAAATCTAACTGGGAGTTATTTTAATGAGTTTATAACATAAAAAAAGCTTTGGAAACCAAGGCTTTTTTGCTTTCTATCTAAACTTTTTCATAACGTATTTTCGTACAGGTGCTTCAATGGTTTGAACGATTTCAAATCCTTCTTTTTGATAGAGGTGCTTGGCTGCTTGATTTGCCTCGTAGACATTTAGAGAAATACTATCTATGTCTCCTTTTTCAAAGGCCAAGCTAACAAATTTCCTTACAGCCTGACTACCTAAGCCTTGCCCCTGTTTCTGGGGGTTGATAAAAAATCTTCCAATATGAAGATTGCTGTCTTCTAGCCTAATTTTCTGGATAAGTCCCACAAACTCTTGTCCATCAAAGATAGAAAAGATTCCTTCCAAATCTTGCAAGATTTGAATTGTTAAAGGAAAAGGAATCATTGTCCCCATCCATTGTTCTTGAAAGGATTTGCCAAGGGAGTTAGACCATCGGCATACGAGCTGGGCATTTTCTGTGCTCACATTTTCTTCAAAACGAATTGTCATCTTGACCTCACTATCTTGTTTATGTTTCTCCATTATACTACTTCTCCTATTTTTTACGAATAGATAAGTATGATAGATATTTATTTTTTTCTTGTCGGGAGCATTCTCGCTTCCTTTCTTGGTTTGGTCATTGACCGTTTCCCTGAGCAATCCATTATCCGACCGGCTAGTCACTGCGATTCTTGTCAGACTCGCTTGCGTCCCTTAGATTTGATTCCGATTATCTCCCAAGTAATTGGTCGCTTTCGCTGTCGCTACTGCAAGGCTCGCTATCCATTCTGGTATGCCATCTTTGAACTAGGCTTAGGGCTCCTCTTTCTATCTTGGTCTTTGGGATTACTTTCCTTGGGACAAGTCGTCCTCATAACTGCTGGCTTGACCTTGGGCATCTACGACTTTCGCCATCAAGAATATCCCTTACTAGTCTGGATGACTTTCCACCTACTCCTAATGGCCTGCTCTGGATGGAATCTGGTCATGGCCGTCTTCCTTATCCTTGGAATCATGGCTCATTTTATCGATATCCGCATGGGTGCAGGGGATTTTCTCTTTCTTTCTTCTTGCGCTCTCGTCTTTAGCGCGACCGAATTACTGATCTTGATTCAGTTTGCTTCTGCGACGGGCATCCTGGCCTTTCTCCTGCAAAAGAAAAAGGAAAGACTTCCTTTCGTGCCTTTCCTTTTACTCGCTGCTTGCATGATTATTTTTGGTAAGCTACTGCTTGTTTGATAAAGTCCTGAATTGGCTCTCCTTCATGGAGAGCTTTTACAATTTTCGAACCAACGATAACTCCATCTGATACCGCATTAAAGCGTTCTACATCAGCTTGACTAGACACACCAAAACCTGTCAAGACTGGGATGTCAGCTACTTGATGCAATTGTGCCAAGTGCTTGTCCAAGTCTGCACGGTAATTGCCTGACTTCCCTGTCACCCCATTGATGGCAACGGCATAGACAAAACCTTCTGCTCCCTTGATCAACTCTTTTTGACGCTCAATCCCTGTTGTCAAACTAACTAGGGGAATCAAGGCGATGTCTGTATCTGCCAAATAAGGCTCCACAAAATTGGCATGCTCATGAGGAAGGTCTGGAATGATCAAGCCCTTAACCGCTGTATCTGCCAAATCTTTGACAAAGTTCTCCACACCGTACTGAAAGAGGGGGTTGAAGTAGGTCATGATGACAAGTGGAACTTCTGTTTGAATGCTTTTCAAGGTTTCAACCAAAGCCTGGGTAGAGGTCCCGTGGGCTAAACTGCGCAAGCCTGCTTCTTCGATAACAGGTCCATCTGCAACAGGGTCTGAAAAGGGAATGCCCACTTCAATGGCCGAAACACCTAAATCTTCTAAAAAGTGGATTGTTTCTCCGAGTCCATCCAAACCTTTTTCGTGGTCACCAGCCATGATATAAGGAACGAAAATTCCTTTTCCAGTTGCTTTTATAGCGTTTAATTTTTCTGTTAGTGTCTTAGGCATGAGCTTCTCCCTTCTTTGCTGCATCTGCTTCCAAGCGGTCTTTGACTTGAACCACATCCTTGTCACCACGACCTGATAGACAGACTATCATGGATTTGTCTGGTCCAAGTTCTTTGGCCAATTTCACCGCAAAAGCGATAGCATGGCTAGATTCCATGGCTGGGATAATCCCTTCCACACGAGACAAGAGTTGGAATCCTTCCAAGGCTTCTTCGTCTGTCACAGGGACATAGCTGGCACGTTTAATATCGTGGTAGTGAGAATGTTCTGGACCGATACCAGGATAGTCCAAACCTGCTGAGATAGAGAAGGCTTCAAGAATTTGACCATGGGCATCTTGGAGCACATCCATGAGGGAACCGTGAAGGACACCCGGACGACCCTTGGTCAAGGTAGCTGCATGGTGCTCCGTATCCACACCAAGTCCAGCCGCTTCAGCCCCATACATAGCTACAGACTCATCTTCTACAAATGGATGGAAGAGCCCGATAGCATTAGAACCACCACCAACACAGGCTACTAAAGCATCTGGCAGATTTTGACCTGTTAAGTCACGGTATTGTTGTTTGGCTTCTCTACCGATGACACTTTGGAAGTCACGAACGATTTCTGGGAAAGGATGAGGCCCCAAGGCAGAACCAAGGATATAGTGGGTATCATCGATATTAGCCACCCATGAACGAAGGGCTGCATTGACTGCATCCTTGAGCACGCGCGAACCATCTGTCACTGACTCAACTTTGGCTCCCAAAAGCTCCATACGGAAAACATTGAGGGCTTGGCGTTTAACATCCTCTTCACCCATATAGATGGTACATTCCATGTTAAAGAGGGCTGCAGCTGTTGCAGTTGCCACGCCGTGCTGACCAGCACCTGTCTCAGCGATAATTTTCTTTTTACCCATGCGTTTAGCCAGGAGAACTTGTCCCAAGGCATTGTTAATCTTGTGGGCCCCTGTATGATTCAGGTCTTCACGTTTAAGATAAATCTTGGCTCCGCCAATATGCTGGGTCAAATTTTTTGCGTAGTAAAGGGGAGTTTCACGCCCCACGTACTGACGCAAGAGTTGGTTTAATTCCTCTTGGAAACTTGGATCTGCCTGACTTTCACGGTAGGCCTTCTCCAACTCCAAAACTGCTGTCATCAATGTTTCTGGGACGAAACGTCCTCCGAATTTTCCGTAAAATCCATCTTTATTTGGTTCCTGATATGCCATGCTTTACCCTCTCTATAAATCTTCTAATCTTTTCATGATCTTTTTGTCCATCTGTCTCCACTCCGCTCGATACATCTACTGCATAGGGAGTAAAGTGTTGAATTGCTTGTACTACATTGTCTTCCTTAAGCCCACCTGCGATAAAGAAGGGCTGAGTTAATCCAGCCGTATCCAGTTGACCCCAGTCAAAGGTCTGGCCACTTCCTGCCACAGGGGCATCAAAGAGGAGATAATCTGCCTGAGAATGAGGTACATGCCCCTCTCCATCCACCTGCACAGCCTGAATACTGGCACAAGGCAAATTCTCAAACAAATTATCTGCCACCTGACCGTGAACTTGAACCAAGTCCAAGCCAACCTGTTCAATCGCTTCTAGCAGTTCTGCCCGACTTGGTGAAACAAATACGCCAACCTTTTTTACATCTGCAGGAATGAGCTTTGCCAATTCAGCAGCCTGATCCAAGGTCACTTGTCTTTTACTAGGTGCAAAGACAAAACCGATGTAATCCGCTCCCGCTGAAACGGCTGTTACCAACGCTTCCATGGTCGATAATCCGCAAATTTTAACCTTTGTCAATTTGCAACTCCTTGATTCTCTGAGCAACATTTTCCGCCTGCATGAGAGCTGTCCCCACTAAAATGCCGTTAAAGTATGGTGCTACTCGTTCCGCATCCTGCCCTGTGAAAATAGCAGATTCAGAAATATACAAGCAATCATCTTTGAAATGTTTAGCCAAGTCTATACTGGTCTGCAAGTCAACTTCAAAGGTGGTCAAGTTGCGGTTATTAACTCCGATAATCTGAGCACCAAGTCTGTGAGCTACTTCTAGTTCAGCTAGATTGTGGGTTTCCACCAAGACTTCCAGACCAAGCTCTGTCGCATAGTCATAAAGTTCCTTGAGACGTTCTTCTGACAAGGCGGCCACAATAAGCAGGATGACTGTCGCACCTGCATTGCGAGCGCGGATGATTTGCTTTTCGTCGATAATAAAGTCCTTGTTAAGCGTCGGAATCTGCACCTGACTGGAAATCTCCCGTAGATAATCCAAATGCCCTTTAAAGAAAACTTCATCTGTCAGAACAGAAATCATCACTGCTCTGTTCGCTTCATAAGTCTGGGCCTGTTGCACAATATCTACATCGAGATTGATATCTCCCAAACTAGGGCTAGCCTTCTTGACCTCAGCGATTACCTGCAAGCGGTCCTGATGATTCTTCAAAAATTCTGCCAAGCGATAGGTCTGGCGCAGGGGCTGGATTTGCTCCAGCTCCATCTGCTCGACCTCACGCGCCTTCTGCTCCAAAATTCGTGCTAAAAATTCCTGACTCATTTTTGGTACTCCTGTAACAGTCTGAGTTTTTCAAGAGCCTTGTCACTAGCAATCACTTGACGGGCCAAGGCAACTCCTTCCTTGATACTAGCCACCTTACCATTAGCATAGAAACCAAGACCTGCATTCAGAACTGTAGTTTCCAAGAATGGGCTTGGTTCGTTTTTAAGAACGCTGAGCAAAATTTCTGCATTTTCCTGAGCATTTCCTCCACGAATATCTTCGATAGCGTAGCGCTCCATCCCCATATCTTCTGGAGTAAAGCTTGACAAGGTGATTTCGCCATTTTCAAGAAGAGCTATATTGGTTGTTCCATTCAAACCAGCTTCATCCAATCCTTCTGGCCCAGCAACCACGATGGCACGTTTACGACCCATGTTTTTCAAAACCTGAGCTGTACTTTCTAGAAGCTCTGGACGACTAATACCAAGAAGCTGTGTTTCCAAGGCCATTGGATGAATCAGTGGACCAGTCAAGTTCATAATCGTTGGAATCCCCAATTCCAAACGAGCTGGCATGATATATTTCATAGCTGGGTGCATATTTTTAGCAAAGAGAAAGACGATTCCAGTTTTATCAAAGACCTTACCTAGTTCAGCTGGTTTGAGGTCTAAGTTGATGCCCAAGGCTTCGAGAACATCTGCAGAACCAGATTTAGAAGAAATCGAGCGGTTACCGTGTTTTGCCATGTGAACACCGCCACCAGCCAAGACAAAGGCTGCAGTTGTGGAAATATTAAAACTGAAAGACTTGTCTCCACCTGTACCACAGTTGTCCATGGCATCATGAATTTCAGTTGGAATATGTTGGGCATGCCCTCTCATGACTTGGGCAATGGCTGTGCGTTCTTCAGGTGTTTCCCCCTTCATCTTAAGAGCCAAAAGGAGAGAAGCAATCTGCGCTTCAGTTACACGCCCAGTTACGATACGCTCAATGACATCCGTCATTTCCACACCTGATAAATTTTCAAATTTTGCTAGTTTTTCAATAATCTCTTTCATCCTAGTTTCCTCACTTTACAACCTTCTCGATAAAATTCCGAATAGAAGACAAGCCATCTGGCGTTCCGATACTCTCTGGATGGTACTGGAAGCCATAAATCGGTAGGTTTTTATGTTGAATCCCCATGATGGCTTGGTCATCAGTCGAACGAGCTGTCACCTCAAACTCTTCTGGCATTTCTTCAATTAAAATACTGTGATAACGCATGACCGCACGACCATCCTCGATGTCTTGATACAAAACAGATGGCGCTTCAAAGCGGATATTGCTCTGTTTACCATGCATGACTTTGGGTGCCAAGCCTAACTTACCGCCAAAAACTTCTGCGATAGCTTGGTGACCCAAACAAATCCCAAGAATCGGCTTCTTAGCAGCAAAGTCACGAATCATATCTTCCATCTTTCCAGCATCAACTGGCCAACCTGGACCGGGCGAAAAGACCAGACCATCTGCTTTTTCAGCTTCTTCATACAGCTTGGGATCATCATTTCTCAAGACCTGCACTTCTGCAAAATTCCCAATGTATTGCGCCAAGTTATAGGTAAAAGAATCATAGTTATCAATCAATAAAATCATGGTCTTAGTTCTCCAATTCTAGTCATAGATTTAGCCTTGTTAATGGTTTCTTGGTATTCGTTTTGGGCGATAGAGTCATAGACAATCCCTGCCCCAGCCTGCACATAAGCTGTTTGATTTTTGAGAATCATCGTTCGGATGGCAATAGCGAAATCCATATCACCCGTCGCGGACAAGTAACCGATTGCTCCTGCGTATACACCACGTTTTTCTGTTTCCAGTTCATAGATACGTCTCATGGCCCGAATCTTTGGTGCTCCTGAAACTGTTCCAGCTGGAAGTGTTGATTTCAATGCATCCATGGCAGTGAGTTCTGGAAGTAAACGTCCCTTGACCACGCTGGTCAAATGCATGACATAGCGGAAGAGCTCCACTTCCATATACTTAGTGACTTGGACACTGGCTGTTTCAGAGATGCGGCCAATATCATTGCGCCCCAAGTCTACCAACATCCGATGTTCTGCTGTTTCCTTCTCATCAGAAAGCAAGTCGGTTGCCAAAGCCTTGTCCTCTTCATCCGTTGTTCCTCTTGGTCGTGTACCAGCAATCGGATTGGTTGTCACGATGCCATTTTTGACTGAAATCAAACTTTCAGGACTGGCACCGATGATTTGATAATCCCCAAAATCATAGAAATAGAGGTAATTGGATGGATTGGTCACGCGAAGATTTCTATAGAAGTCAAATGGATTTCCAGTAACTTCTGCTGAGAAGCGCTGGCTGAGTACGCATTGGAACATGTCACCATTTCGAATCAAGTCACGAGCTGTTTCCACCATTTCCTCAAACTTTTGAGGAGCGATATGTGGTTTGAAGTCAAGTGGTGATAAATCCAAGTCTTCAAATTCATTTGGAGAAGGGATGCGTAATTCCTCAAGCACTTGATTCAAGGCTTTTTCCAAGTCTTCTTGACTGCGATCACTATAAAGAGCATCCTCGATGACATGGATTTTTTCCTTCTTGTGGTCAAAGACCATGTAACTCTCATAGACAAAGAAATGCATGTCTGGCGTTCCAATTGTATCTTGAGGGATTTGACCAATTTCTTCATAAAGCGAAATCATATCGTAACCAACAAAACCAATGGCTCCCCCACCAAAAGGGAGGTCTGAATGGTGCTGGCTCTTATGAGTCACTTGATAAAGGAAATCCAAGGGATCCCGATCAATCACTTGCCCATTTTGATAGAGAACTCCATTTTCAAACTTAATCTCAAAAACTGGATTATAGGCTAGGATAGAAAAACGAGCTGTTTCCTTATCTCTCGGAATACTTTCTAAAATAACCTTGTGTTGCCCCTTTAGGCGCATATATGCCAATATTGGTGATAAGACATCTCCATGAATGATTCGTTCCATTGTAATTTCCCTTTCAGTTCTAATTCTAGTTCGTGACGACTGTATGAAAAATCCCCACGCAAAATAACTTGCGTGAGGACGAAATTCGCGGTGCCACCTCAATTATAGGATTTCTCCTATCTCTCATTCCTGTCTCAGAAACCTCCTGTAACAGGCTGTGCGATAAAGGGCACTCCCTTGAGAATTATGTTTTCTTCTCTCGTTTCAGATGGACCCAACCTTACAGCTTTCTCTGCTTGTTTCCAGTAACCACAAGCTCTCTGTGAGAGAAAAGACTGTAATTTTTCCATCTCTTATTTTTTAGCTTCAAGATAGTCTGCAATAGCAGCTACATCCTTGTCTCCACGACCAGAGACATTGATGATGATAATCTCATCTTTACTTAGTTTCGGTGCACGTTTAACTGCTTCTGCGATGGCATGCGAACTTTCAATCGCTGGGATAATTCCTTCTGTCTTACTAAGAAGGAGCAAGGCTTGAACCGCTTCTTCATCTGTCGCTGCCACATATTCTACGCGGCCAGAATCTTTAAAGTAGGCGTGTTCTGGACCAACCCCTGGATAGTCCAAACCAGCTGAGATAGAGTAAACTGGAGCTAGCTCTCCATCTTCCTTAAAGACTGCATAGGTCTTCATGCCGTCGACAATTCCGATACTACCTTTTGTCATAGTAGCTGCGTGCTTGTCTGTGTCAAGTCCATGACCAGCAGCTTCGACCCCAACCAATTTAACTTCTTCATCAGCCACATACTGTGAAAAAGCACCAATGGCATTGGAACCACCACCTACACAGGCAATAACGTAGTCTGGTAAACGGCCTTCTTTTTCTAAGATTTGACGGCGAGATTCTTCACTGATGACCTTTTGGAATTCATGAACAATTGTAGGATAAGGGTGAGGACCTACAGCAGATCCCAGAACATAGAAGGCTTCAAGGTCATTCATCCATGCTCCAAAGGCTGCATCAACCGCATCCTTAAGAGTTCGTGTTCCCGTTTCAACTGCATGAACAGTTGCTCCCATCATCTCCATACGGAAAACATTGAGACGTTGACGTTCCACATCCTCTGCTCCCATGTAGACATCACAGGCCATCCCAAACTTGGCTGCAGCCGCTGCTGTCGCAACACCGTGCTGACCAGCTCCTGTTTCCGCAATCACTCGTTTTTTGCCCATACGTTTGGCAAGAAGGATTTGTCCTAAAACGTTGTTGAGCTTGTGAGAACCAAGGTGGTTCAGGTCTTCGCGCTTGAGATAAATCTTAGCGCCACCTAAGTGGTCTGTCAAACTTTCCGCAAAATAGAGCGGTGTTTCGCGACCTGAATAGTCCTTTAAGTAATGGCGAAATTCTGCCAAAAATTCTGGATCATCCTTATACTTGTCAAATGTCACTTCCAACTCATCCAACAAATCCTGAATAGGCTCCGGTACAAAACTACCACCAAATTGTCCAAAATAACCTTTAGTTGTCATAAAAATTTCCTCTTTCTGTATGAATCCGTCCTTTTTGTTTGTTTTTAGTAGTAGGCAAGGAGCTGCAGATAGAACTCAAGTTCATCAAAGCGACTTAACACCCTAATGAAAGATAAACAAAACGACGGATAGAAAAAAGCCCACACACAGAATATACTTCCATGTGAGGGCGTTGGTAACGCGGTGCCACCTCAATTATAAAGGGACTATCCCTTTACATCTCTGCCTTGTCTAACAACAAGTTGCACTGTAAGGTGTGCGTACCGAATTTTCATTGTTTCAAATTCATTTTTAAAATCAGCCCACTTTCACTACTTTCAACCACCTGTTCACAATCACCACAGGCTCCCTGAAGATCAAAAATAGTTACTTTTCTGATTTGTTGAACTTATTTTAATACTTTGTTTTTTCTTTGTCAAGACTTTTTTACAATTTTTTTGATGAAGCTAGTACTTTTTCAGAAACTGTTTTGAAAGTCTCAATGATATAGTCCACTTCTTCATCGCTTAGTTTAGTATGAAGAGGAAGCGTAATTTCATTTTCAAAGAAGGCATAGGCTCTTGGATAATCTGCCATATCAAAGCCAAGATTCTTATAGGCTGTCAAGAGCGGAAGTGGCTTGTAGTGTACATTACTTGCAATTCCTGCTTTAGCTAATTCTTGGATAATAAGATTGCGTTCTTCTAAGCTTGCTCCTTCTACATGGGTAATGTAGAGGTGACGTGAAGATTCGACAGTTTCAGTCTTGTGTGCCAATGGATGGATGCGAGAACCTGCAAAACCACGATCATAGCGATCCACGATATCCTTACGACGTTGCAACAAACTTGGATAGCGGTCCAATTGTACCAAACCAAGCGATGCCATGATATCGGTCATATTGCACTTGTAGGCTGGTGTGACGATATCGTATTCCCATGAACCCAGTTGCATCTTGGCAAGAGCATCCTTAGTTTGCCCGTGAAGGGAAAGGATTTGGAATTCCTTGTACATCTCTTCGTCGTCAATCGCTGGATTAGATTTCCAAGTGGCACTTCCACCCTCTGCAGTTGTAAAGTTCTTAACGGCGTGGAATGAGAAGGAAGTAAAGTCAGCGATAGAACCAGCCGGTTGACCTTTATAAGTTGATCCCAAAGCATGGGCACTATCAGAGACAATCACAATACGGTTAAAGGCCTTTTGCCACTTGCTTGAAGCGGTAAAGAGGTCACGTTTTTTCTCCACGACTTGGAACAAACGGTCATAGTCGCAAACAATCCCCGCAAGTTCTACTGGGATAATCACTTTAGTCTTTTCAGTGATAGCTTGCTCCAGTAAGTCATAGTCCATCTCAAACGTATCTGCTTGGATATCCACCATGACAGGGGTCGCCCCTACGTGAGTGATGACACTACATGAAGCTGTATAGGTCATGGCTGGAACGATGACTTCATCACCAGGTCCCACTTCCAAAACGCGTAAAATCAACTCAAGAGCAGCAGTCGCAGAGTTAAGACAGACAGTCTTGGGCGTCTGTGTGTATTGAGACAAGCGACGCTCCAGTTCTTTTGTCTTAGGACCTGTTGTAATCCAACCAGAACGCAGGGTATCCGCTACTTCAGCAATTTCAGCTTCGGTGATATCGGGTGGTGAAAATGGAATGTTGTAATTTAGCATTGATTTGCTCCTTTTATCTGTACTCATTTTCTCATGACTACTTTATTTTAGCACTTCAAACACGGTTTGAAACATGATTTTGATGTCTCCAAGGAAACTAAACTCTCGGAGATAGGCGAGGTTATAGCGCATCTTTTCAGGAAGGACATGTTCGACATAGGCTTGGTCAACTGACAGACCTTTCTCCGTCATTTGACTGATGATAGTGTCCTCATCCTTGTAGTTGATGCTGGCTGGAGAGGTAATCCCTGCTGGTAAAAGCAAGGTTGCCATCATTTCAGGGCTATACTGCTCTGTGTAACGTGGCACTTCAGGTCGTGTCCCAACAAAGGACATCTCGCCTTTAAGGACATTGACCAGCTGAGGCAGTTCATCCAAGCGCACACGGCGGATGAAATTTCCAACTTTGGTAATGCGGCTATCGTTAGCAGAAGTCACCAAACTTCCTTTTTTATCTGCATCCGTCACCATGGTACGGAACTTCCAAATCTTGAACCGACGGTTATACTGGGTTACGCGCTCTTGTTTGTAAATCACTGGCCCCTTGCTATCCAACTTGATCCAAATGCTCAAGATGAGAAAGATGGGAGAGGCCAGAACCAGTAAGACCACGGCTAGAACCCAATCCAAGCAACGCTTAAAAATCAGCGAACCCTTCCTTTTAGAGACAAGCTGGTAGTAAGACTCAACCTCGCTTGATTTCATTTCCACGGGCAAGTCTTCCCATTTCAGCATGCTGTTTCTCCTTTGTTTTTATTATACTATTTGTCAACATTTTTCATTATACCACAAAATGGAAAAGGCGGTGAAAGAAATCTGTAATTTGAAGGATTTCCTTCTTACACTCAATGAAAATCAAAGTACATCTTTTAGGTTGCAGATAAAGCTGACCTTTCTTGAATAGATTTTCAAAGAGTATTAAGACATGGCACCCGCCTGCAAACTATACATCTTGTGATATGTTCCTCCCAGATCCAAGAGTTCCTCATGGGTTCCGCTCTCGATGATGCGCCCCTTGTCCAAGACATAGATGCAGTTGGCGTCTTGGATGGTAGAAAGGCGATGAGCGATGGCAATGGTTGTCCGCCCCTGTCTCATCTTCGCCAGAGAAGCTTGAACCAAACTTTCTGTTTCAGAGTCAATATTGGCAGTTGCTTCATCCAAAATCAGGATTTTAGGCTGACTGGCGACTGTTCTAGCAAAGGCAAGAAGCTGGCGCTGTCCAGTTGAAAAACTAGAACCACGCTCGGAAACAAGGGAATCATAACCCTGAGGAAGTTCTTGAATAAAGGAATCTGCATCCACGAAAGTTGCCGCAGCCTGAACCTGCTCATCACTAATGTCTTGGTACATGGCGATATTGGACTTGATGGTTCCATGATAGAGGAAGGGATCCTGCAAGACCAGACCGATGTTTTTTCTCAACTCTTCCTGACTGTAGTTCCTGATATCCACACCATCCAAGAGAACTCTCCCTGATTGAAATTCATAAAAGCGCATGAGGACATTGATAATAGACGATTTCCCTGAACCTGTATGACCTACAAAAGCTATGGTTTCACCCTTGTTAACAGAGAAAGAAATATCATCCAAAATCGGATGTTTGCCATCATAAGAGAAACACACATGTTCAAAACGAATATTGCCTTCTTGGATTTTGGCTTGCCCATCTTTTTGAAGGGGCTCATAGGTCGTCTCATCAATTAAGGCAAAGACACGACCTGCAGAAACCATAGAAGTTTGAAGGGTTGAAAAGTTTTGCGTCACTTCAATCAAGGGGTCAAAGAGACGATTGATGTACTGGATAAAGGCATACATGGTTCCTGCCGTTATTCCCAGATAAAGTCCACGATAGCCAAAATAGGCCATTAAAACTGCATATCCTAGGAGTTTCAGCAAACTCATGGCAGGGCGCAAAAAGAGGGCATCCAAGGCTACAGAACGGTTGGCGTAGATCAAGTGTTCTTGGTTGATTTCATCAAACTCTGACTGTAGGCGCTTCTCTTGATTAAAGGCCTGGATAATCCTGATTCCTTCGATATTTTCAGCCAGCTTGCTATTAATATCTGACAAGAGACTTCTGGTTTTCTCAATGATTTTCACTGATTTTTTCCGATAGAGATTGACCAAAAGGAAAATCAAGGGGAGAAAGAGCAAGACTAATGCTGTCAAACGAAAATCCAACACCAACATGGTATAAAGAGTTGTTAGAAAGATGAAAACTGCTGAGATAAAGCTAGACAAAATTCCCGAAAACATATCACTGATAGTCTCGGTGTCATTTGTCAAACGAGAGACGATAGAGCCTGCTGGCGTCTTGTCAAAATAAGACATGCCCAGCTTCTCCATATTGGCAAAGGCATCTCGACGAATATCCCTAACAATACTATAAGACACGCGCGCAAAGAGAAGATTACCGACATACTGAACTACAGTTTGTAGAATATAAAGGCCATAGTAGGCCAGCAAAACGGTAATGGCCAGTTGGTTAAGATTACTCAGATACTGGTCGATAAAGTGGGAAGCCACAAGGGGAATGACACTTTTAATGACCGTCGTCGCTAGTAGAAAACTAAGTGCCAAAAAAGTCAGGAGTCCATAAGGCTTGAGATAAGACATCAAGCGCTTCAATACAGTCCATTGTTCTTGTTTATTCTGCATCTTCTTCTCCTTTCATTTCCAGCTGCTGAGACTGGTAGGTTTGAGCATACCAGCCATCCAAAGCTAGCAAGTCTTCGTGCCTTCCTCGTTCGATAATTTGGCCATTTTGCAGGACTAAAATCAAATCTGCATGGACAACCGCACTGAGGCGATGAGCCGTAATAATGGTTGTCTTGTCCTTTCGCGTCTCCTTAAGGTTGTCGATAATCGCATACTCTGTCTTGGCATCCACGGCCGACAAAGAATCATCCAAAATCAAGATATCAGGGTCTAAAATCATAGCCCGACTCATGGCCAGACGCTGCTTTTGACCTCCAGAAAGACTGACTCCCTTTTCACCAATCAACGTATCAAATCCTTTAGGCATGTCTACAATGTCTTGGTAAACTTGGGCTAGCTTAGTCGCTTCCTCGACCGCTGAAAGGGGTAAGTTAGGATTGCCAAAGCGAATATTGTCTAAGATTGAAGTCGCAAAGAGAAACTGATCCTGAGGAACATAGCCCATAAGACTGCGAAGGTCTGTCAGACGATAATCACGAATATTATGACCGTTTAGGTAAATAGCACCCTTATCCACATCGTATTCACGCAAGAGAAGCTTAATCAAGGACGTTTTTCCAGAGCCTGTCTGACCAACCAAGCCCAGGGTTTGCCCTTTTTCTAAACAAAAGTGAATATCCGTCAGTGTTTCCTCATTTTCAAATGCAAAGCTATCAATATCGTACTGCAAGCGTCCATTTTCAATACCGTCTAGAGGAAACTCAGGGTCTTGTACAGGTGATTCCTGAGACAAAAGTTCCTCAATCCGCTGGTAGGAAACCTTCCCTCGCTGAGTAATATTAAAGAGGAAGCCGATGGCCATGAGAGGCCAAACCAGCATATCCAAGTAGCTGATAAAGGTGACCAGATTCCCAACCGTGATCTGCCCTTTCTGAACCATCAAGGAGCCAACCAAAAGCGTTAAAACATAGGAGGAGCCAACAAACAAGAGAACCATGGGGTCAAAGAGGCTATCGTATTTCATGGTTTGGAGGTTCTTTTGAAAGGTCAATTCATTGACTGCCTGAAAAGACTTCAACTCGTCCGCCTGATAACCGAAAGACTTGGTCACTTTGATACCTGATACGGACTCTTGTACCTTGTTATTGAGTTCAGAAAAGGCAGCTTGTGATTCGCCAAAAGCCTTGTGGGTCTTTCTCCCTAGACGACTGGTCGCATAAGCCATGAAAGGCAGGGGAAGAATGGCAACCAAGGTCATCTGCCACGAAATGCTAAAGAGCATGGTCAGCAAGGTCACCAGAGCCGTGATAGAAGCATCCACCGCTGACATAACACCGCCACCTGCTAGACGCGTTAGGGCATTGATATCATTGGTTGCGTGTGCCATCAGGTCCCCCGTCCGATAGGTTTGATAAAAAGCTGGAGACATTTTTGTGAAATGCTCAAATAAGCGAGAGCGCATAATCTGTCCCAGACGGTAGGAAGTCCCAAGGATATACATGCGCCAAACATAGCGTAGATAGTACATACCCAAAGCTGCAAGAAGCAGATAAAGGAGGTTCAAAAGCAAGTCCTGCTGGGTTAATTGCTCCGAAGTAATGGAATCAATAACCCGCCCCATAACCATAGGTGGAATGAGATTGAGGACGGAAACCAAGACCAGGGCCACAATCCCGACTAGATAACGGCGTTTTTCTAACTTGAAAAACCACCAAAGTTTTTGAATAATGGACATAAAATCCCTTTCTGATTGCAAATGGAAACCTGAGGCCAAGACCCCAGGTTTTTCTTATTCATAGGTTACGACTGTGACCGCACCCTTGTCATACTCAGCAATAAAGATATTGGCAACATTGTCATGCCCTTGCTTGCTGAGATTATCAAGCAGCCACTCTTCGCTACGACCAATCGATTCCAAGACATCGACTTGGATCACACCGTCAGTCACAACTGGATACTTAGGATTTTCATCTCCCATTTGAACCACGATGAGTTGGCCATTTTGTTCTTGCACAGCTCGTTTAACTTGCTTCATCTGGAAAATCCCTTGGCTACGAAGTTTGAGGGCTACATCCGATGCAGACAAGCCAACTGAACGACAGGCTTCTGGGTCAATCTGCCCATTTTTGATGAGGAGAGTTGGTTTCCCATCAATCAAGCGTTTGACAAAGCGAACATTGTTATTGAGCCACTTTAGGGTCAAAACCAAAATCGTCCACATCATCAAAATCACTGTGTATTGCAGGATACTGATTGAACTATTGTAAATTACCCCACCGATGATACCACCAAGAACATAGTTCTGAATTTGGTCTGTAGCAGAGTTAGGTGCTAGATTCCCCTTTCCTGTCACATTAATAACAAAAACAAGAGAGAAAAGACCCAAGGCCAGTTTGATTAAAATTTCCATATAGTTGAGTGTCATTTGTTTACCTCCACCAATTCAATAGCGTCTGTTTGATTCAATTCTAATTTCTCTAAAAGATACTTGTCTGGTTGGCTCCCGTTCATGGCGCGGTAGAAATTTGGACCTACCTTGACAAGCGCTCCATCAGTGGCAGCTGAAGTATTAACGTAAACTTCTGATTTATCCACCCCCAAGTCTTTGGAAACAACCTCTATGAAATGAAGTGAGGTTTGAAATTGATTGTTAGAGGCTTGATTGGTCTGGTATTTTGAGATTGTTACCAAAAGCATGGCTACCAAGGTCAAGGCCAAAATCATGACCAATTCCCGAAACTTAGTCCCCTTTTTATCTCGATAAGCCTTAAAAGCAAAAAATCCTGTGATAGCTAGGAGCACAATCCCAAAGCCAATCATGATTCCATTTTGTTGACTGATTTGGCTAAGCACATAGTCATATGAGTAAAATTTCATTTATTTTCACTCCCTTTCATAAAATCATTCTTTATTATAAACGAAAGAGGGTGATTTTTCAAACCATACGTTGGGGAAATAGACATATCAGACCAACTTCTCAAACTAATGACTCCAGTAGCTATTTCAAGATTCTGATTTTGATAATTGATAAGAATAGACACTAGGAATTATCACTACAAAGAAAAGTGTCAAGAAGAATACCCAGTAAACATATAGTTGCACAAAGGAATTTAGAAACAATAACAATCCTCCTAATACCCAAATTTTTCCAGCTAGGCGATGCGTTTTTCTCCAGTTTCCATCATTCTCCAAGGTCCACGGTAGTCGAATACCGACTATATAATTTCGGTGTGTTTTTGGTAGATAATTTCCAATTATGATCATCATGACTCCCATAAAAATCTGAGCTAGTAGCCCACTCATCATGGAATAACCCAAAGATTCTCCGAAGATAGAAATCATTAATAGACAAGATACAAAAGGAATAATCCAGTAAATCAAAAGTTGTATTTTTGAACTGATATTGCTAGATTTAGGATCCTTAATCATTAAAAATAGAAGCAACCAATGCATCAAAAGCATGAGAGTAGGTAATCCAAAGATAGCAGACATTTTATGATTGTAGCCATCTGCTTGACCCAGTAGATTAAAATGAGTGGGTATCTCCTCTGGTAATTGATTCCAGAAAACACAACCTACAAGGGAAGGTAGTAGGATGAGAATGCTCGTAAATAATACCAATTTCTTATTGATTTTTATCTTCATCAAAATGATCTCCTTTCAGATCTGCTAACCAAACCATTATATCCTCTAAAACCGATGTGTTTAACTCATAATAAATAAAGTTTTTTTCTTTCATTTCATGAATCAAATCCGCTGCTTTCAAAATCGTGAGATGATGTGAAATAGTTGCACTAGTCAACTCGAATTGACTGGCAATTTCTCCTGCAGATAATCTACCTGCTTTGAGTAAATTTAAAATCTCTCTCCTAACTGGATGAGATAAGGCTTTAAAACTATTTGCAAAACTCATAATGACTCCTTTCCCTTTGTAATATTAGTAGGGCTAGGACTAAGCAAGGTAGAACTGATAGCATTCCTGTCGGTGATGGGCCTAAAATCAAGAGGCTTGAAATTTTTTCTCCTGGTAATTGAAAGAGTAAACCAAGACCTGCAGTTGCATTGATTGCCCCATGAAATAGGGCAGAAGCCCAGATAGAACCTGTCTTTTCCAACAACCAGCTCAACAATATTCCTACGCTAAAACAAAATAGAAACATGGCGACAACTCCCAAAACAGGATAAGCAAAATAAGATAGTCCATAATTATAGCCTTGCAAATTGATTGGTAGATGCCAAAGACTCCAAATGAGACCAAGCAAGACATGAGTCTGGACTATTGAAAAGCGTCCTCTTAGAGCTGGGTAAAGATAGCCACGCCAACCAATTTCCTCCCCCAATGCAAAGAAACTATTAAGAAAAGGAGCGTAGGTCAAACTAGCTAAGATTTGAATCAAGGCCAAGAAAGATAAGGGAATGGCTGATTGAGAGACACCTTTTGCTTGTAAGATGGCTTGAATAGATTCAAAACCAAGGCTGAAATTGCTAGGGAATACAAGAAAATAAAGTCCTGCTCCTAAAAAACTGATAACTGCTGGTAACCAGATAGCTAGTAAGTAAAAGCGCCAGTTCCTCTTGAAATTCACGGCTAATTTAGATTTGATTCCACTAGGTTGATTCGTTATTTTCCCTAAGAGAAAGACTGCAAGCGCAGGCATCCACATGGCTACAATACTAGCAAGTTGACTCCATGGAGAATTTAGACCAACACCACCTATCCATAGTGCCAACCATATTATCCAAGCAAGGACATAAGCCAAGACCACAAAAAGAAGGATTGTTCTCTTATTTGACATATATGTAACTTCACTTTCTATTTAGATGTTTTTCTAAATAACATTATACACCTTTCTATTCTAAACACAAGAACTATTTAGATTTTTTTCTAAATAGTTTAGGGGATTTTTATTTTCTCAGGATAAAGTTTAAAGAGTGATTTTTCAAACCATACATTGGGGAAATAGACCTTTTTTTGGTATAATAAAATCTATAATCTGAATGAAAAAGGTAACTTTATGAAACTTATCTCATGGAATATTGATTCCCTCAATGCAGCCCTAACTAGTGACTCAACTCGCGCGAAATTGTCCCAAGAAGTCCTACAAACCTTGGTCGCTGAAAATGCTGATATCATCGCTATCCAAGAAACCAAGCTTTCTGCCAAGGGGCCTACAAAGAAACACTTGGAAATTTTAGCTGAACTCTTCCCAGACTACGAAAACACGTGGCGCTCTTCCCAAGAACCTGCCCGTAAAGGCTATGCTGGTACTATGTTCCTCTATAAGAAAGAACTCACACCCACTGTCACTTTTCCAGAAATCGGTGCCCCTTCTACCATGGACTTAGAAGGTCGCATCATCACTCTAGAATTTGATGAATTTTTCGTGACCCAAGTTTACACACCAAACGCTGGCGACGGTCTCAAACGCTTGGAAGAACGTCAAGTCTGGGATGTCAAATATGCTGAATACTTGGCTGAACTAGACAAAGAAAAACCAGTCCTTGCGACCGGTGACTACAATGTGGCCCACAATGAGATTGACCTTGCAAATCCTGCTAGCAACCGCCGTTCACCAGGATTTACCGACGAGGAGCGTGCTGGATTTACCAACCTTTTAGCAACTGGATTTACGGATACCTTCCGCCACATTCACGGCGATGTTCCAGAACGCTACACTTGGTGGGCACAGCGCAGCAAGACTTCTAAAATCAACAATACAGGCTGGAGAATCGACTACTGGCTCACCAGCAACCGCATCGCTGACAAAGTAACTAAGTCTGATATGATTGACTCAGGTGCTCGCCAAGACCACACACCCATTGTCATGGAGATTGAGCTCTAAGGAGAAAGCTAATGGACTATCAAGCTGTCATTCCTGAATTTGTAGTATCTGACCTCGAAAAGTCACGCCACTTCTACTGCGACTTGCTGGGATTTTCTGTCGAATACGAGCGTCCAGAGGAGAAATTTCTCTTCCTCTCGCTTGAAGACTGCCAACTTATGCTAGAAGAAGGCAGCACAGAAGAATTAGCCCAACTAACCTATCCTTTCGGGCGCGGTGTCAATATTTCCTTTGGCATTGAAGATGTCCCTCAGCTCCACCAAAAACTGCTGGAAGCTGACTATCCTACCCATCGTCCCCTGACAAAAAGAGAATTTCGAGTGGGAGATAGCTTTATTTACCCTCATGAATTTGCGATTTTGGATCCAGATGGTTATTTTTTAAGATTTAGCGAGTAGAATAATAAAGGTTGGGAAAAAGTCTTTAAAGTTAAAAAGGCATATTATCAAGTCTTGAAAAATCTTGATAATATGCCTTTTATGATGGAAAAACCTTCTAAATGTTAGCCAATAAGTTAATTCTTGCCCATTTTTATTATATTTGTTCGTTTTTCAAACCAAAACACTAACAAAATATTTGATTTCTAAAGTTATTTAGTGTAAAATAAAAACATTGGCTCAAGCCTATTTGAAATTGAATATCATTTTACTTGTTTATGTCGTGAATTGGCACGACGTTTCTACAAGGTGCCGGAACACCTAACAATAAGTAAGTCAGAAGTGAGGTATGGTCGTTTTTGCCATGCCTATTTTGGGGACTTACTTAGAGATTAAGTAGGTCCTTTTTCTATTTCTTACTAGAAACTCTAAACAAGCAAATGGATTGGCTTTTAGACTTTAGGAGGTCTTATGAAATTATTAGAAGAGCGCATCCTCAAGGATGGGCATATCTTGGGTGATAACATCCTCAAGGTAGATTCCTTTTTAACCCACCAAGTTGACTTTAGCTTGATGCGAGAGATTGGTAAGATTTTTGCGGAAAAATTTGCTTCTGCTGGTATTACCAAAGTCGTGACCATTGAAGCGTCAGGTATTGCCCCAGCCATTTTTACAGCTGAAGCCTTAAACGTTCCCATGATTTTCGCTAAAAAAGCTAAAAACATCACTATGAACGAAGGAATCTTAACTGCCGAAGTTTACTCCTTTACCAAGCAAGTGACCAGCACCGTTTCTATCGCTGGAAAATTCCTCTCACCAGAGGACAAGGTCTTGATTATCGACGACTTCCTTGCTAATGGCCAAGCTGCCAAAGGCTTGATTCAAATCATCGAACAGGCCGGAGCAACAGTCGAAGCTATCGGTATTGTGATTGAAAAATCCTTCCAAGATGGCCGTGATTTGCTTGAAAAAGCAGGCTACCCTGTTCTATCACTCGCTCGTTTGGATCGTTTTGAAAATGGTCAAGTTATTTTTAAGGAGGCAGATCTCTAATGCAAACTCAAGAAAAACACTCGCAAGCAGCCGTTCTTGGCTTGCAGCACTTACTAGCCATGTACTCAGGATCCATCCTGGTTCCCATCATGATTGCGACAGCCCTTGGCTATTCGGCTGAGCAGTTAACCTACCTGATTTCTACAGATATCTTCATGTGTGGGGTGGCAACCTTCCTCCAACTCCAACTCAACAAATACTTTGGAATTGGACTCCCAGTCGTTCTTGGAGTTGCTTTCCAATCCGTCGCTCCCTTGATTATGATTGGGCAAAGCCATGGTAGTGGTGCTATGTTTGGTGCCCTTATCGCATCAGGGATTTACGTGGTTCTTGTTTCAGGCATCTTCTCAAAAGTGGCCAATCTCTTCCCATCTATCGTAACAGGATCTGTTATTACCACTATTGGTTTAACCTTGATTCCTGTCGCTATTGGAAATATGGGAAATAACGTTCCAGAGCCAACTGGTCAAAGTCTCTTGCTTGCAGCTATCACTGTTCTGATTATCCTCTTGATTAACATCTTTACCAAAGGATTTATCAAGTCTATCTCTATTTTGATTGGTCTGGTTGTTGGAACTGCCATTGCTGCTAGCATGGGCTTAGTTGACTTCTCTCCAGTTGCGGCAGCACCACTTGTCCATGTCCCAACTCCACTCTACTTTGGGATGCCAACCTTTGAAATCTCATCTATTGTCATGATGTGTATCATCGCAACGGTGTCTATGGTTGAGTCTACTGGTGTTTATCTGGCCTTGTCTGATATCACAAAAGATCCGATCGACAGCACGCGCCTTCGCAACGGTTACCGCGCAGAAGGTTTGGCCGTACTTCTTGGAGGAATCTTTAACACCTTCCCTTACACAGGATTTTCACAAAACGTTGGTTTGGTTAAATTATCAGGTATCAAAACTCGCCTACCAATCTACTACGCAGCTGGTTTCCTGGTTCTCCTTGGACTCCTTCCTAAGTTTGGTGCCCTTGCTCAAATCATTCCAAGCCCTGTCCTCGGTGGTGCCATGCTGGTAATGTTTGGTTTTGTGTCTATTCAAGGGATGCAAATCCTCGCCCGTGTTGACTTTGCTAACAATGAACACAACTTCCTTATTGCAGCTGTATCAATCGCTGCAGGTGTCGGACTCAATAACAGTAATCTCTTTATCAGCATGCCGACAGCCTTCCAAATGTTCTTCTCAAACGGAATCGTCGTAGCCAGCCTACTTGCCATTGTCCTCAATGCCGTATTAAATCATAAAAAGAAATAAGAAAAAGAGGTGTGAGCCTCTTTTTTGTTTCTCTATATCCTTACCTGTCTGTCTTCTGACCTCTGTCCTGTGACAAACATGGTAAAGGTTGCTTTGCAGACATTTCTGCCCTCTTGATTGGTGATATCAACATCCACCACACAGGTTGTGCGACCTTGATGGACGCATTCTCCTTTAATGGTCAACACGTCGTCGAGTTTTCCTGCCTTGAGGTAGTTGATAGAGGACTGGAGCGTTACTCCATCAAGTCCCAGCGAGATAACCACCAAACCACTGATTTGGTCACATAGTGTGAATAGATAGCCACCATGAGCATTACCATAGTAGTTGAGCGACGAGTTCACTACTTTTGTCGTCACCACAACGTGACCATCTCTCATTTTTTCAATTTCGTAATTTTCAAAGGCAGATATAGCGTCAAAATGAAAGTCTTTCATCGTTTCCTCCTGATATTTCAAACGACACTATGATACTACTTTTTATAGGACTGCGCAAGGAGAAAGCTCCTAGTCTGGCAAAATTCCGACCTGTTCCACAAAGCGCATAAAGGCTGTCTGCCCTTGTTCCGTCTGCTTGTAGACTCCTGCATCCTCAAGTACACGTGCAAAGATAGCACCAACAGAGTCCTTGACAATTTCAAGGGCTTTTTCTTTATCTGTTAGGTCTGGATGTTGGACTTTGAGTTGGTCTGCCCATTCCTGATGATAATCGGCAACTGTATCAGCTTCTCCTACAAGATAGCTAGCGACTTGCTCCACTTCTTCTTTCAGACGTGGTGGTAAGATTGCCAAGCCCATGACCTCAATCAAGCCGATATTTTCCTTCTTGATATGTTGGACATCCTTGTGGGGATGATAAATGCCATCAGGATGTTCTGCAGAAGTCTGATTGTCCCGCAAGACCAAGTCCAACTCAAACTGGCCATCACGTTTGCGCGATATAGGTGTGATGGTGTGATGCGGTGTCCCATCAGTATCTGCCAAAATCTGCACACTAGGATCTGAATACTGGCGCCATTCCTGCAAAATCTTGTCAGCTAAGTTGATCAAATCCTCTTTGGAATCCGAAGTCAAACGCAACACTGACATGGGCCACTTGACAATCCCAGCCTTAACCTGCTCAAAACCAGCAAATCTAAAGGTCTTTTGCAAGGGAGCCAATTCCATCGGAAAGACGTGACGGCCTCCTTGATAATGATCATGAGTTAGAATAGAGCCCCCCACAATCGGCAAGTCAGCATTAGATCCAGCAAAATATCCTGGAAACTGCTCTACGATAGCCAGCAGGCGTTCAAAGCTCTGACGACTAATGGCCATGGGACGATGCTGGCCGTCTAAGAAAATACAGTGCTCATTAAAATAAGCATAGGGCGAATACTGGAAGCCCCACTCCTGACCAGCCATTTCAAAGCGGATAATACGGTGATTGCTGCGAGCTGGGTGGTTGACCCGACCATGGTAGCCTTCATTCTCTATACAAAGCTGACACTGGGGATAATTACTAGCTTGCACCAACTTGGCCGCCGCAATCTCTTTGGGATCCTTTTCAGGCTTAGAGAGGTTGATGGTAATTTCTAGTTCTCCATAATCAGATGGAACACGATAAGCGATATTTTTAGCAATAGCCTTGAGTTTGATGTAGTCATTTTTCTGACTAAGTTGGTAAAAATCCGCTATCGCTTTCTCAGGAGATTGGGTGTAGGTTGCCCAGAAATCACGATTGACCTGACTTGGACAAGGGGTCACCAAGTCCATCAGTTCAGCACCAAGGATTTCACGCGCAGTCTGACTATCCTCAATCGTCTCTAATCGAACGGCTTCCTCAACCAGCTGGTCCTTGAGGTCAATCAATTTGTCCAGATTGGTCTCAACTTCCAAAACACCTTCTCCCACTCGTGCCAAGACACGATTGGTCAGGTAGATTCGATCCATTTCCTCAAATGAACTTTCAGAAATGATATATGTTACAAATTTATCTACTAAGGTCACTAGACAACCTCCTTTTGACTAATCAAGGACGCGAGTGCCACCTGCAACTTCAGCGATATAGAAACTTGGAGCGTATCCAACTACTTCCTCGTAGTGTTTGCCTACAGCTTCCTTAAAGGCACCAACAGCATCTTTTTGCACCAAGGCAATGGCACATCCGCCAAAACCTGCCCCTGTCATACGAGCACCGAGAACACCTTCTTGTGCCCAAGCTGTATGAACAAGAGTATCCAATTCCAAACCAGTTACTTCATAGTCATGCTCTAGGGAAACGTGTGACGCATTCATCAAACGACCAAATGTTTCCAAATCACCTGCCTGAAGGGCTGCTTGAGCTTTGAGGGTACGTTGGTTTTCAAGAACAGCGTGACGAGCACGTTTCAAACGATTTTCATCTTTAATCAGATAGCTATATTGGTCAAAGGCCCATTCGTCCAATTCACCCAAGGTTTGAATGTCCAAAGCCACTTGTAGTTCTTCTACTGCTTTTTCACACTCAGCACGGCGTTCATTATATTTAGAATCCGCCAATTCACGGCGTTTATTGGTGTTCATGATAACAACGACATTGTCTTTCAAATCAAGTGGTACCAAATCATACTCTAAGGTGTTGGTATCTAGGTAAATAGCACGTTGGTCAGCTCCCATACCGATAGCAAACTGGTCCATAATGCCAGAGTTGACTCCGATAAAGTTGTTTTCTGTTTGTTTTCCAATTTTAACCAAATCGAGACGCTCTAATTTTAAATCAAAGAGATGCTCTGCCACGACTCCTGTCAAAAGTTCAAGGGATGCTGAAGAAGACAAACCAGCACCATTTGGGATATTCCCATAAACATAAAAATCAAAACCTTTGTCAATCACATGCCCAGCTTCTTGCAAGAAATGAAGAACCCCTTTTGGATAATTGGTCCAGCTGTGCTCTTTTTCAAACTTGAGGTCAGCGAGAGGCACTTCGATAATGCCCTTGTCCTCAAAGTTAGCTGAGTATAGACGCAAGACTTGGTCGTCACGCTTGCGAGCTGCACCGTAAGTTCCCAAGGAAATAGCAGCTGGAAAAACGTGCCCACCGTTGTAGTCCGTGTGTTCACCAATCAAATTGATACGACCTGGTGAAAAGAAAGTTTGGTCTGCTTCTTGACCAAAAACAGCAAGAAAGTCTTTGCGAAGTGCTTCTGCAGTAAGATGTTGGGTCATTTGAATTCTCCTTTGACTGTCCGTTAAGTCACCTTAACATGTAATCGTTTTCTTCTATTGTATCCAAGGGATTTCCCAAGGTCAATCATTTTTACTAAAATTTTACTAAACTATCAGTAAAAAGCAGAAAAATATGATATACTAACCTTAAAGAAGGAGGATTTATGGCTACTTTAAAAGACATTGCACAGCTAGCCTCTGTCTCTATCGCGACCGTATCCCGTGTCCTAAACCGCGACCAGAGCCTATCTGTTACAGAAGAAACCAGGCACCGTATTTTAACCGTTGCTGAAGAGCTGGGCTACACCAAGCACCTCAAGACAGGCGAGTCCCACAAACCCAAGCAAAAGATTGCCATTATCCAATGGGTCAGTGAACAAGGGGAGCTGGACGACCTCTACTACTACCAGATTCGCCTAGGCATAGAAAAAAGAGCCCAAGAGTTGGACTACGATATCTTGCGCTATTTTAATGACCATCCTTTTACCCTAAGCGAAGAAGTGATTGGGATTCTCTGCATCGGAAAATTTAGTCGAGCTCAGATTTCTGCCTTTGAAGAATACCAAAAACCTCTTGTATTTCTAGACAGCGATACTCTTTCACTGGGACACACCTGCATTATCACGGATTTTTACACTGCCATGAAACAGGTTGTCGATTATTTTCTCAGCCAAGGAATGGACCGTATCGGAATTCTAACAGGACTTGAGGAAACAACCGACCAAGAAGAAATCATTGAGGACAAGCGTCTGGAAAATTTTAAGAACTACAGTCAAACAAAAGGAATCTATCATGATGAACTGATCTTTCAAGGAAGCTTTACTGCCCAGTCTGGCTATGACTTGATGAAGGAGGCCATTCAGAACTTGGGAGACCAACTCCCACCAGCCTTTTTCGCAGCCAGCGATAGCTTAGCTATCGGCGCCCTCCGTGCCCTCCAAGAAACTGGAATCAGCCTGCCAGATCGCGTCAGCCTCATTTCTTTTAACGACACTAGTCTGACCAAGCAAGTCTATCCTCCCCTCTCCAGCATCACCGTCTATACCGAAGAAATGGGCCGAGCAGGTATGGATATTCTTAACAAGGAAGTTCTACACGGTCGCAAAATCCCTAGCCTGACTATGCTGGGAACCAGACTGACATTGAGAGAGAGTACAAGGAATGAATAGGATAACAAAACGACCTCTAGCGAGGTCGCTTTTCTAATGATGATGCCCATGCTTCTGCTCTAACTCTCTCACTCTCCGTCTATGTTGCGCATGATTGCTTTGACTGCTATCTACTTCAATAGTGATATTCTGCACGCCTCTTTCTTCTAAAAATTGACGCACTACTTCTTTGGTTTCCATCATCTGTTCCCAGTCCTTGATACAGAGGTGAACAATGGCGTCATTTTCCAGACCATCCATGGACCAAATACTGAGTTGATTTACACTTTTAACATTAGTTAGCCTTACTAACTCTTTCTCTAGCTTAGCAGTCTCGATACCTTCAGGCACCGCATCTAAGAAAATCTTAAGAGTAGACCAAAAGAGAGGAATGGCTTTCCAGAGAATAAAACAAGAAATCAAGAGCGATAAAAGCGGATCAAGAAAGTACCAGTCAGTGACATATAAAACACAAGCAACCAGAATGACCGCTAGCCAACCTAGAATATCTTCTAGAAAATGTAAGGTCAGGATAGCTTCGTTCTTGGTCTGACCCTTACGAACAATCAGACTAGCCAAGAGATTGATAAGAATCGCAATAACTCCCAACCACAGCATCCCTTGGTAGTTGACTGGTTGCGGGGATAGAAGGCGAGGAATATTCTCCAAGAGCACCATGACAGATCCTGTCAAAAGGATCAAGGCAGTCAGCATGGCACCTAGCAGGCTGAAACGTTTGTAACCAAGAGTGTAACGTTTGTCTTCCTGACGATTGGAAATAGTTTCCAAGCAAGCTGAGAAGCCTATTGCAAGGGCATCACCCAAATCATGAACCGCATCCGCTAATACAGCGCTTGAATTGAAGATGACCCCAAAAATAAATTCAACAACAGAAAATGATAGATTCAAGAAAAAGGCTAGCCAGATAGATGTTTTAGAACTCATTTCTCTCCCTCCTTTGGTATAATGGGTATATACATACTTCTTTCATTTGTATTATCTAACAAAATCCAAAGAAAGGATAGAAGCAAACTGTCAGCCATGTTCAGTTCTGAACAGCTTGTCTCAAGTGTCTATATGCCAAAAAGAGACCGTAGAGTCAACAAGACTAAAAAAGCCATCTATCAAGCTTTTTTACAACTTTTAAACGACAAGGGCTATGATGCCACTACTGTTCAGGATATCATTGACCTAGCAGATGTTGGACGTTCTACTTTTTACTGTCATTACGAAAGTAAGGAACTCCTTTTAGATGAGCTCTGTCGCTACCTCTTTCATCATCTCTTTGAAAGGGAAGGACACTTTACTACCGAGGACTACCTCGCACATATCTTTTTACATTTTCAGAAAAACCAGGACCATGTCACCAGTCTCCTTTTTTCCAAAAACGACTACTTCCTCCGCCAACTACACAAGGAACTCGAACACCACGTTTATCCCATGGTAGCGGATGACTTGCAAGAGGCCTATCCAAACATTCCGGCCTCCTACCTCCAGCATTTTGTTGTGACGAACTTTATCGAGACCCTAACTTGGTGGCTAAAAAAAGGACAAGACTTTACAGACCAGGAAGTTGTGCAATTTTATCTAGACCTTCTCATTCCTAAAAATTGAATACAGAGTAGAACTCAGTTGCCTTATGCCTAGACTACTGAGTTTTTCATTTTTTTAACAATAAAAGAGGACCCACCGATCCTCTTTTTCATAATATAAAATCCTTTATTATCAACTCTATCTGTTTTATCCCAAAACCTAAAACATCTTTTCCTAGTTAGGTAAATCCGTATTCTGCTTAGCTGCCTTGCTCCACTGGTACCAACCAACTAGACTGTTAATGAGATAAATCAAGTATTTCCCTTGGATTTGCAGGCTTTCTCCCCACCAGAGATAGATTGAAAAGACATTAGTAGCAGCCCAGAATATCCACTGTTCACGGTAAACAGCTGTCATGAGGATTTGCCCTACACCATTGGTCGCATCGGTTATTGAATCACGATAGGGACGATTAGCTCCGATAGACTGATAAATAAACCCAAAGGCCAACCACCAAAGAACACTAATGGAAAGATACTTGGTCCACCCCTTACTGTCCAGCTTACGCGCGACAAACTCTTGTTGTTCTTTCTTAAACTGGGCTTGATAAATCCAAACCAAGAGACCAATTGGCTGCATAATTGTAAAATAGAGAGTTGTTAAAACCTCACCATAGAAGCCTTTTTGAAGGGCAAGCACCAGATAAATGATGGAGTTAATCAAACCAAATAGGTAGTTACTAGCACGACCTTCAGCTTCTCAAAGAGCAGAAAAAAGGTTAGTAAGGCTTGAGAGATGAATCATTTTAAAGGCAAACAATTCCAACAAGACGTCATCATTGTCGCTGTTGGTTATTACCTACGTTACAATCTGAGCTATCGTGAAGTTCAGGAATTGCTTTATGACCGTGGAATAAATGTTTGTCACACTACGATTTATCGGTGGGTTCAAGAATACAGTAAAATCCTCTATCATCTCTGGAAAAAGAAAAATAAACAGTCCTTCTATTCGTGGAAAATGGATGAAACCTATATCAAAATTAAGGAGCGTTGGCATTATCTCTATCGAGCGATTGATGCGGACGGTTTAACATTGGATATCTGGTTACGAAAGAAACGTCGAGCAGACGATAACAGCTATAAGTTAGAAGATACCGCCTATCAAGAAGATAAAGCACGCAAAGCAGAAACCGAAGATAAGCTAGCTATTGAAGCAATGAAAAGCAAGTACACCACGCTATTGCTAGAAAATATGTTGCTAAGTCCGTTTGAAATGCAAGATACAAAAATCATGGTAGGATTGAAAGTCCATGTTTACCCCCTCTATGACGAACTGAAAGAATTAAGAGGGCTAAATAGTGTTAAAGACCACTTGTCTTATGTTGCCAGCAGACGTGAAGAATATTCTAAGCATAATATCGCACGCTACCTCAAAAAAGCCATTGAACAATATCTACCAACGGTTAAAAGGCAGGACTTAAACCATGAGTGAAGACTTAAAAACGATCAAAGAGCTGGCGGATGAGTTGAGTGTTACAAAACAAAATATTCAATATCACTACCAAAGGTTACCAAAAGAATTATAGCTTAAAAGTTCCAATGGGTCTAATCTAATAAATTCTAAAGCAGAAAAAATAATTTTAGGTAAAGTAGAAAGTAGTAGCAAATCAAATACCAAAGACCAACAAATAAGTAGCAAAGACCAACAAATAGAAAAACTAACTAATTTGTTAGACCAGTAACAACGATTAGCCTTGCAAGATAAAAAGTTGCTAGAAGAATACAAGACGGAAAATGATAACTTAAAAGCCCTCAAAATGCCCTCACAGGAAACAGAATTCAAACACTTAGACAATCAATATAAAGATGAAGTGAACGCTCTTAAAGAGAAGTTGGAAAATTTACAGGAACAAATCAAAGATCAAAAAAGGATAGAAGAACAAGAAAAACCAATAAAATGGTGGGGACTATGGCGAAAATAGATGATTCAAATAAAAAGAAAGTTCCAGAATTGCGATTTAAAGGATTCACGGATGAATGGGAACAGCGTAAGTTGGGAGACGAAGTTCGAATAGTGATGGGACAGTCTCCTAATTCAGAAAATTATACCGATGATCCTAATGGGTGCTAAAAATGCGAAGACCTATGAAAACCTATTTTGTATTAGTCAAACAAAAAATCCAAAAGAAATGGTATATGATTATGACCATGAAACAAAGTAAAATCAAACCGAGTGATCTGAGGAAGCACCCGATGATCATGAAACGTTATTAAACACAAAAGTCACCCATGTGAGTTCTTGCCAGAAGCTGAAGTTAATCCTTCAACCTGGAAAACCCGCAGAGGTGACTTTTTCTATACATCTCGATTTTTCTGGCAATAATCATTAACCGATAAATATGTCTGTGAATCACCCAGCGACTCCGCTATGTCCATAATCCGCGGTGGTAGTAATCCCACTCGCTGGACAAGTTCGTGATTGCTGAACAATTCCCGTGGACTGCCGGCGAAGCCAAACTTCCCGTGTTCCATAACATACACCGACTCAAACTCGGCGGCGACCCAATCCATGTCATGGGTGATGGTCACAACTTGGTGGCCCGAATCAGCCAACTGATGGAAAATTGCGGTCAACTTGCGCCGGCTTTCCCAATCAAGCGACATCATCGGCTCATCAAATAAATAAATCGCCGGATCCACTGCCAAAACTGTGGCAACGCTCAACAGCTTGCGTTCCGACAATGACAGGTCATATGGACTTTCAGCTGTTTTATCATCCAAGCCAACTCTTTTTAGAGCCGCTAAAGCCCGCCTCGTAATCGTGTCGTGGTCATCCATGACCTGCGCGACACTCCACTCCACCTCTCGTTGAACGGTCGGGTTGAAAAGCTGATCGTCAGGATTCTGAAAAGTAATCCCAACCTTCAGTAACTTTTCGACTGGTTTAAGATCATTAAAATTTTCTCCATCAATCTTAATCACACCGGTTTGTGGTGTCAGCAAACCCGTCAACAATTTGAAGAGCGTTGATTTGCCGGCACCATTTTGGCCGACAATCGCCACCATCGGATCGGCGAAGTGTTTGTCTTCAACATCCAAGCTAAAGGACCGTTCCGGATAAGTGAACGTCAGGTGGCTCAGTTCAATTGTGGACATAACGAACCTCCTTCAGATCAGCGTAATTCACCGGATACCGGCCATCAGCCAAGTGCCAATCCATTTTTTGAGCAAGTTGCTGGATTGTCGGGGCTGGAATCTGCCAGTCAGCTGCCAAATGATTAAACACCTCACCCGGCCTGCCCTGGGCTACCATTTGACCCTCGTGCAGCACCCACACAACGTCGGCGACTTCGCACAAATCGTCAATTTCACTGGTGACAATGAAGACAGTCGTCTCTTTGACTTGGGTCAGCCATTGGAAAAATTGTCGGCGGCCAAGGGGATCCATCTCACTGGTCGGATCATCCATAATCAAAACAGCCGGATTAGCCACAATCGCCGTGGCAATTGCCAACCGCTGGATCTGACCACCGGAAAGGCTCTCGGGACGCAAATTCAGCTGTTCAATCAGCCCCATTTGCGTGGCAACTTCTTCAACCCGTTTTTGAATCAGTCCTTCAGCCATTCCCTGATTAATCAAGTCAAAGGCGATTTCATCGGCAACCGTGTCTGCCAACCCGCTTAGTTGGCCAGCTGGATTTTGCAGTACAACTCCATTCATGGCATTATAAACGGGCCAATTGTCGGATACTCGCTGACCAAACATGTGCCAATCGCCCTCAATCTCAGCAGACACAATTTTAGGAATGACCCCTGCCAGCACACGGCACAAAGTCGATTTGCCAGAGTGGCTATTCCCGATAATCCCAACCACCTGGCCGGTATGAACCTCCGCGTTAATCTGACGCAGTTGTGGTTGCTCAGTACCCGGATAACGGGTGGTCAAATTTTCAATTACAATCCGTTTATCTTCGTCCATATCTTCCACCCAATCAATAAAATTGCCAATCCAGTCAGACCAATGTGCAGCGTCCGCGACAGGCGATACACGCGCTGGGAGGTTCTGACAGTCCGGTTGAGATTATCAAAACCTCTCAGTTGGAGAGAAATCGACCGCGTCATCGATTGATCCAAGGTCTTAATCACCAATGGAATTAGAACCGGCAGGACTGACTTTAATTTCTGAATCAACGTTTTTTGCGGATTGGTTCCGCGAACTTTTTGTGCCTGCTGGATTTTCCGCATATTGCGCATCATTTCCGGCAAAATATAACACACCGACATCAGAACGTAGACGGTTTTATAAGACAATCCGGACAGTTCCAAATAGGCCGCGTTTTCTGAAATACTCGTGGTCACCATAAAAAAGCCACTGGTCAAAATAATCACCAATACTCGACAACCCAGAGTGGTGGCGTAAATCAGGCCTTCTTTGTAGAACGACACCCCAAGCACAGAAAACAGCACAGTTTGATTCCGACTGTAAAATAACCCTTGGATGATCAGCATGGTGCAAATCAGAAACAGGCTGAATCCCAGCGCCTTAAAGGTGGTAGAACTCAATTTGGAAAATAACAATAGCAGTGTTGCGACAAGAATTAATCCGGCCTGAAGCAATAAATTCATACTGGCAAAGCTCAACAACGTCATGTCCAAGATGAACAAGAGCTTAGTAATCGGATCGATCACCTGGTACCACTTGAGCTTGACCCGTGGCGCTCCAGAAATCAATGTTTTATCAGTCATCATTTATCATCGCTAAAGAAGTGCACCATCCGCTTCGGCAGCTGACGATAGATGAAGAATGACAGGTAGGCCACGCAGACTTTATCCAAAATATCCAAGATAAACTCATCGGTAAATGAGGCCAGCCACACTGGTGCATGATTGGCGACCATTACCGCAAACAATGAGTCACCCCAAGCGATACCGGTCTGACCACCCCAAAAGATGACGTTGAGTGGCGTTGAAATGACAGCTGAAACGATGGCAATAATAATAGCAGAAACAAATACTCGTCGCGCTGACGAGAACCACCCATTGGCGTGCAAAACTCCGACAGCAATCCCAATTCCGATGCTGGTAATCGCATACACGGTTGAAATTGGCGATAAGGTCAGCCCATAGATCACGTTGTTGATGAAACCACTAATGGCACCGGCAACCGGCCCAGCCAACATGCTGGTAAGAAAGGTTCCCAAAGACCCCAGCCAAACGGGCAACTTTAACCCCTCCGCCAAGGCTTTAGCAACATAGTTAATCCCCACGGCAGCGGGAATCAAAGTCATGGTGGCAGCACTTAACTTAAATTTCCACATACTGGTACGATGAATCGGTTCTGTTTTCATAATCTTCTCCTTTTGTTTTTAAAGAGCCGTGTCTGGATAGACTTTCGGACGCAACGCTCTATTATATATCTACTGAACTGTCTATACACAAGATTTCCATCCTTAGTCGACATGAGCTGGAAATCTTTATTTGTTAAGTAGTTCACAACACATTATACACCTATTTTATGAATAGTCAAGTGTATTTACAGTAAAATTTTAGAAAGTCCTAAAAATTTCCTCTTATTTTCCATTTTGAAAGACATTCAGTAACTCTAATATCAAAAAAGCCCAGACGACATTGTCTGAGCATTCTTTTCTATAGTCGTTTAAGCAAGTTGAGTTTGACATTTTCAAACTATTTCTTCAACAAACCTTGTTCTTGTAGAAATTCTTTGGCTACTTGTTCTGCTGACTTGCCTTCAACACCGACTTGGTAGTTGAGCTGGCTCATCTGACTTTCAGTAATTTTACCAGCCAATTTATTGAGAACTTTCTCCAACTCAGGATGTTTCTTGAGAAGAGCTTCTTTCATGAGTGGCGCTCCTTGATAAGGTGGGAAGAGTTGCTTGTCATCTTCCAAGACCTGCAAATCATAACGCGCCAACTCTGCATCAGTCGAATAGGCATCCGTGATTTGAATATCACCTGACTGAATTGCCTGATAGCGAAGGGATGGCTCCATGGTCGCTACATTGAGATTGAGACCATACATTGATTGCAAGCCCTTATTGCCATCTTCACGGTCATTAAATTCGAGAGTAAAGCCTGCCTTCAACTGTCCTTCAACTTTTTTCAAGTCCGAAATGGTCTTCAACCCGTATTCTTGAGCAATCTTTTTCGGAACAGCTACAGCGTAGGTATTTTCATAAGACATGGGTTTGAGATAGGCTAGATGATCCTGTTTGGCAATACCATCACGCGCCACATCATAAACCTGCTCTGGCTCATGACTCACTTTTGGTGATGGCTGAAGCAAACTTTCAGTCACCGTACCCGTAAATTCAGGATAGATGTCAATATCGCCTTTTTTCAGAGCTTCATAGAGGAAGCTTGTTTTCCCAAAATTCGGTTTAACAGTCGCAGTCATACTGGTATTTTCCTCAATGAGGAGTTTATACATATTGGCCAAAATTTCTGGTTCTGGACCCAATTTCCCAGCAATCACCAAATTTTCTTTCTCTTTTTGAGCTAGTAAGGCTGGACTATAAGACAGACCGAGCAATATTGTCACCAAGGCAAAACCAGAGAAAATCGTCCGCAATTTTGCTTTTTCCATCACTTTTAATAGTAAGTTAAAGGCAATAGCCAGCACTGCAGAAGAAAGTGCTCCAATCAAAATCAGACTGGCATTATTACGGTCAATTCCCAAAAGGATAAAGGAACCCAGTCCGCCAGCACCAATCAAGGCAGCCAAGGTGGCCGTACCGATAATCAAGACTGCTGCCGTCCGAATTCCAGACATTATGACAGGCATGGCAAGTGGAATTTCAAACTTCTTGAGTCGCTCCCATCTAGTCATCCCAAAGGCAATCCCAGCCTCTTGCAGACTCGGATCAATTCCCTTTAGCCCAGTAATGGTATTTTGTAAAATCGGAAAAATCGCATAAATCACTAGTGCTGTCAAAGCCGGCAAGGTTCCAATTCCCATCAAGGGGATAAAGAGTCCCAACAAGGCCAAAGACGGGATGGTCTGGAAAATCCCTGCAATCTGCAAGACCCAGTCCGCCAACTTCTCATGATAGCGAAGATAAACAGCTAAGGGAATCGCAATAAAAATAGCTAGTAACAGGGTCAAAAGTGACAACTGCAAATGTTGAGATAGAGCTGTCAACCAATCACTAAAACGATCCTGAAAAGTTGCAATTAAATTAGTCATGAACACTACCTCCAAACAAGTCTGCTACAAAGTCTGTGGCAGGAGCTTTTAAAATAGTCTCAGGGTTAGCCACCTGACGAATCTCTCCATCCTGCAAGACAGCAATACGGTCTGCCAATTTCAAAGCTTCATCCGTATCATGGGTCACAAAAATCGTTGTCATCCCAAACTCTTTATGCAATTCTTTAGTCAACACCTGCAACTGCTTTCTCGAAATCGCATCCAAGGCTGAAAAAGGTTCATCCATGAGGAGAATCTTAGGCTGACCAATCATGGCACGAACAATGCCAACCCGTTGCTGTTCTCCACCAGATAGTTCACTAGGTAAGCGATGCCCATACTCGGCTACTGGTAAACCAACCTTAGCCAAAAGCTCTTCTGTTTTCTTCGCAATTTCTTCCTTAGTCCACCCTTTCATCTCAGGAATCAGGGCAATATTTTCCGCAACTGTTAAATTGGGAAACAGAGCAATGGCCTGTAAAACATAACCAGTAGAAAGACGAAGTTCACGCTCATCATAGTCTTTGATACGCTTACCATCCATGTAAATATTTCCATCAGTCGGTTCCAAAAGACGGTTAATTATCTTAATCATGGTCGTCTTACCTGAGCCAGATGGCCCAACTAAAACCATAAATTCCCCATTCTCAATCCGTAAATTAACATCTCTCAAAACATCTTTTTCTGTGTAGCGCAAGGCTACATTTTTGTATTCAATCATTCTTTGTCCTCATTTTAAAACTTCCCTCGATTGGTCAGGTCTTCTACCTTAGGCATAACTTCCTTATTGTCCCAATGCTCAGCAATTTTCCCCATTGTCTAGACGGAAGATATCGTACTGGGCATAAGCAAGGCCATCAATCTGAGTTTGACCATAGCTAACCACATAGTTTCCTTGTCCTAATAGTTGGAAAATAAAGTCGAAAGTGGCCTTTACTTATAAACAGCTAATTTGCTCAATTTTAATCCTCATTTTCCTTCTCTTTCAGATTTGCCAAAATCCTTTCTTGAAAGGCTTCAAACTGGCGAATTTCTTCCTCTGAAAATCCTTTGTAAAAGATCGTATCCAATTTCTGACTGACACGATGCCCCACTTCTTTCTGAGACTGCCCCAACTCTGTTAAAACCAAATACTTCTTACGCTTATCTTCTCCACATGGACTAATAGTTACAAGATTTTGTTCCTCTAGCTTTTTAATCATAGTCGTCAGTGTATTATTAGCAAGTCCAGTCGCCAAAGCAATATCTGTCGCAGTTGCGCAGCCAGTTTCACTATTCCATAAAACCGCTAAAATCTTCCCCTGTTCACTCCGGTAAAGAGCTTCAGGATCCCGACTTAGTAACTTTTGAAAAATCCGTCCAATCAACAAACGAATATGATGGGCTACCAAATGACTATCTTTCATGACACCTCCAATTTATTTCGATATCGAAACGAATAAAATAATTGTAACACTCATCATTCTAACTGTCAACTATTTCGATTTAGAAATAATTTTTCCCAGTAAAAAAATCTCCCACCCAAGGTAGAAGAATTTTAATCTTATAAAACTTAATCCGTCATGTCCGATACCAACGTTCGATGCTCCAATGGAACACTGCACATAACTAGCAAGAAAATGAAACCTGACTGAATCCAAAAGAGGGCCAAGTCAAAGATTCCATGCACAGCAACCACTGTAAGGAAAGACAGATAAAGACCGATAATCGGACGTTTCCCCGACTCCTGACTCATATCCATCATTAATCGAACAGGAGCAACAGAAGACAAAACTAATAAAATGGTCCCCACAATTCCGTAACTCAGAATCGTATCAATATAAAGACTGTGAGCATGTTCATGATAAGGAGCATTTATCCGAGGATACGAGTGCATGTAGGTCAATGGCCCTTCACCCCAGAAAGGATTTTGCTTAAATAAGGCCATCCCAGCATCCCAGATAGAAATGCGTTCTTCCATAGAAGAGTCTAAAGTTCCCATCCGAACTCCCAAATCACTGGAAAAGAGGAAGCTCAAGCCAATCGCAAAGACCCCAATACTAAGCCAAAAGGCCTTCCAGTTTTTAATGGTTGTAAATAGATAGATAATGGCTCCAGCGATAATAGCAGGAAAGGCAGTTCGATTTTGCGTAAAGTTCAAACCAAAGAGATTCACAAAGCCTGCAAACACACAGAATGCTTTCAACCAATTCAACTTGGTTGTTGTAAACAGATAGAAAGCAATCATGATACAGAAACAACAAATAATTCCATAATAATTAGGGTTAAAGAAGGTCACTTCTGCACGATTCTGATGCCAAACCTGCATATTGGGTGAAAGAAAAGCATAATTGAATTTCTTCACAATTTGGAAATGCTCTAAACTCGCAAAAGCAGCTGACAATACGCTACCAAACAAGACGAGCTGCAAAATCAATCGAAAGAATTTATGTGATAAAATCGACTGATAGTGCAAAAAGAAAACTGTAAATAGAAAAATTCCTACTGAAGCCACAACTCCCATCCAATTTTGTGCAAAAACGGATATAACAGTACTATAACCAAGAAAAAGAAGCAGCATCGGATGCTCCCCCATTTTCTGAAGAATACTTTTCATGTCCCCTGTAAAAATTAAACTGATAATATATAAACAGAATACAACTACAAAAAGATAAAAGGGTAAAAAGATACTCAGGATAATTCCCAATAAAATTAGCTCTTTACTAGACAACCCTTTCAGCTTTTCAATAAAGCCTATTGATTTCAAAACGAATCCTTTCTCTCCAAATCAGTTGATTCAGATAATAGTAAGCTACCCTTTATTGTACCACTTTTTTAGCAATTTGAAAACAAAGGAAACGTTTACTAGGTAAAAAAGGGCGCAAAAATACTGATATTTCAAAACTCAAACTTAATGACTAGATTTACTATAAGGAAATCATACCGTAAAGACTAGGTATATGTTAAAATAGTAGTAATATAATAAAGTTTTGACCAACTATCCAAACTATATTTAAATCATTTACAATTGCTAAAGAAAGGAAACAATATGAAATCCTACCAAGCCGTCTACCAAATTCTAGCTAAAGAAACCGATTATATCAGCGGAGAAAAGATTGCTGAAGAACTATCACTGACCCGAACATCAATTTGGAAAGCCATCAAGCGTTTAGAACAAGAAGGCATTGAAATTGATAGTATCAAAAACAAAGGCTATAAACTGGTGAATGGAGACCTTATTCTTCCAGAACTTCTAGAACAAAATCTTCCAATTAAAATCAGTTTTAAACCCGAAACAAGATCAACACAACTCGATGCAAAAGAAGCAATTGATTTAGGAAATGAAGCAAACACCCTCTATCTAGCTTCCTATCAAAAAGCTGGCCGAGGCCGTTTTCAACGTTCTTTCTACTCCCCACAAGGTGGCATTTATATGACACTCCATTTCAAACCAAATCTTCCTTACGACAAATTACCGTCCTACACACTACTTGTAGCCGGAGCTATCTACAAAGCCATTAAGAATCTAACTTTAATAGATATCGATATAAAATGGGTCAACGATATCTACCTCAAAAATCATAAAATTGGAGGAATCCTTACTGAGGCAATGACGTCTGTAGAAACTGGCTTAGTCACAGACATCATTATTGGAGTAGGAATCAACTTTACTATTAAAGACTTCCCCCAAGAATTAAAAGAAAAAGCTGCTAGTTTATTCAAAGCTCCAGCACCTATAACCAGAAATGAATTAATAATAGAAATCTGGCGTGCTTTCTTCGAAACACCTGCAGAAGAGCTATTATACCTATACAAAAAACAGTCCATCGTTCTAGGAAAAGAAGTGACTTTTACACTAGATCAAAAAGACTACAAAGGACTTGCTAAAGATATCTCAGAAAATGGCAAACTTTTAGTTCAATGTGATAACGGAAAAGAAATCTGGCTAAATAGCGGAGAAATTTCACTCAAGAGTTGGAAGTAATAATAAACTAGCACAACCATAAAATCGACAATATATAAAGATTTTAGCTTTTCTGCAGCCCACTACAGTTGACAAAGAGCGCAAAAAAACTTCAGATAAGTAATCCAATTAAGTTTTACAAATCTGAAGTTTTTATTCTACTATTCTTAAAAATACAAAAAAAGAGAGTTATAAACCCTCATACAAACGGAGAATAAGGGATTCGAACCCTTGCGCCAGTTACCCGACCTAACGATTTAGCAAACCGTCCTCTTCAGCCTCTTGAGTAATTCTCCAATTAATGGGCACGAGTGGACTCGAACCACCGACCTCACGCTTATCAGGCGTGCGCTCTAACCACCTGAGCTACGCGCCCAAGTTAAAAACTTGGTAATTTGAACAAAGTTCAAAGCGGGTGACGAGAATCGAACTCGCGACAACAGCTTGGAAGGCTGTAGTTTTACCACTAAACTACACCCGCATACATACTATAAGTAAAAATGGCGCGAGACGGAATCGAACCGCCGACACATGGAGCTTCAATCCATTGCTCTACCAACTGAGCTACCGAGCCTTATTGCGGGAGCAGGATTTGAACCTACGACCTTCGGGTTATGAGCCCGACGAGCTACCGAGCTGCTCCATCCCGCGTTAATACAAAAGGAGGATGTGGGATTCGAACCCACGCACGCTTTTACACGCCTGACGGTTTTCAAGACCGTTCCCTTCAGCCGGACTTGGGTAATCCTCCATACTATTCAAATGGACCTTGTAGGACTTGAACCTACGACCACTCGGTTATGAGCCGAGAGCTCTAACCAGCTGAGCTAAAGGTCCAACAAGATCATTATAGCGGCGAAGGGGATCGAACCCCCGACCTCCCGGGTATGAACCGGACGCTCTAGCCAGCTGAGCTACACCGCCATGAATCGGGAAGACAGGATTCGAACCTGCGACACCTTGGTCCCAAACCAAGTACTCTACCAAGCTGAGCTACTTCCCGAGTTAAATAGAAAAATGCACCCTAGAGGAGTCGAACCTCTAACCGCCTGATTCGTAGTCAGGTACTCTATCCAGTTGAGCTAAGGGTGCTCATTATATTATGCCGAGGACCGGAATCGAACCGGTACGATCGTTACCAATCGCAGGATTTTAAGTCCTGTGCGTCTGCCAGTTCCGCCACCCCGGCCTCTCTAAGCGAACGACGGGATTCGAACCCGCGACCCCCACCTTGGCAAGGTGGTGTTCTACCACTGAACTGAGCTAACGAGTCTAAAATAACTTACGTTATTCTAACGGTCCCGACGGGAATCGAACCCGCGATCTTCGCCGTGACAGGGCGACGTGATAACCGCTACACTACGGGACCTATGGGAGTTAACGGGATCGAACCGCTGACCCTCTGCTTGTAAGGCAGATGCTCTCCCAGCTGAGCTAAACTCCCTAGAGCTAAGCGACTTCCATATCTCACAGGGGGCAACCCCCAACTACTTCCGGCGTTCTAGGGCTTAACTTCTGTGTTCGGCATGGGTACAGGTGTATCTCCTAGGCTATCGTCACTTAACTCTGAGTAATACCTACTCAAAATTGAATATCTATTCAAATCAAGAAAACCATTC
>NZ_RJNZ01000015.1:0-48895 GCF_003942865.1 Streptococcus mitis
CGCCTGTTGGTAGGCTATCGCAAAGCGTTGGACAGACTGGAGTTTGGCGAAATCACCCGACTGATAAGTCCCTACAGTCCGTGTCTTCCCTGCATGCTCTGCGATCAAGGCCTTGGTCGCAGACAAGAGTTCCTTAAAGGCAACCAAATCCTGACTCGCATGATTACTTTCATACTGGATGATCGAGTTGTCCAAGTTCTTGACCTGATTCATGAGAAAGTTATAGTTCATGACCGTACTGGTATGACTGCTTCCTGAATAGCTCACCAAGTCTGAAATCTTGTCCTTGGTCGTGTTCAAGAGCTCAATCTCACTCTTTAGATTGTCCCGTGAACTCTTTAAATCACTATGAAGGGTTGTAAACACCTGACCCGGTAACTTTGCATGATTGCTTGAATCAATCTGGTAGTAACCATCCTTGTACAGTAGGAGGTTAGTTGAGTAGTCATTCATCAGGTTGACCAGAGTCTGAAGAAGAGTCCCATGCACCTCTACTAGGTAACTGCGCATACTCGAGATGGCCTGACCTTGGAGATTTTGATTGTTGATGAAGTCGCTCATAGCCTTATTTAGACTAGCGATGGCCTCTTCCCAAGCATTCATCGTCTTTTGACTTTCCACTTGAACAGAGGTAATATCATCAAATTTTATCTTGTAACTCATAGAACCTCCCTACTGCAAGCCAGAAAACATTGTTTGTCCCAATACTGTATCTGTACGGGCCAACTCTTTTCCTGTAGCTGACATCAAGGCGATGTCCGTTCCCAATAAGGACGTATAGCTCGTCATCAACTGATAGAGCTCATTGAATTGTTTTAAAGAGAATTCTATTTAAAGTAAGAGTTTACCAATGGTTTATTGGTAAACTCTTGCTTCATTTATTCTATCATAAAAGAAAATACTTATTTCTTTGTAAAGTCATAGTTTAAACAAATCTTACAACCAACCCTTAGATTTTAAAAACTCATCTGGGATGCGTAATTCAATCTCGGCCATGATTTCTTTTAAGTATGTGTCCCAATTTGTTATACTTCCAAAATCATATTTTTCTTTAGGGAGTGAGATTCCAATCCCTTTACTAATCACTATATAAAAATCTGTAAAACTTAATTCATAGCCAAAATGAGCTTCATAATAATCGTAGGCTCTAAATTTAATACTAAACATGTGATGATTGGGTACATCTACCACATCGTAAATGGTCATGTCTGAAGCTCTATCTCCAAACGCTCTTTGAATACGTTCGCTCACTTCTGTCGCTAGCTCTTGCATACTTTTCACCATATTAACACCTCCGGATTCTTTCATCGCCAACCCTTGGCTTTTAAATATTTCTCTGGGATATAGGACTCGATTTCTAATATGATTTCTTTTAGGTAGCTGTCCCAGTCACTTATTTCGCTGTAATGGCTATTTGGCTTAGAAATCACTTTTTCTTTGTTAAGATTAAGAAGTAGGTGAATTTCAAATAAATCGTTTTCGTATATAAATCTTACCCCTGCAAAGTTATAGATGAGAAAATCCAGTTTAAATGTATGACGATTGGGTTCATCAACTATATCATCAAACACTATATCATTAATCTTATCTTTAAATACTCTTTTAACTATATCAAAAAATTCATCTGATAAAATATCCATATTATTTAATTCCATACCAGTATCCCCCTTTGGGTTTTAATCCCTTATATCCATGTTGTTCTTGCAAATAATCCCATTCCCACCGTAAGGCAGATTTTTTATATTCTTCTAACTTAGGATTATGAGAAAATCGAATGGTCTTGCCTTGCGCAACCGCATCATCCAATGCTGGCTTATTAAATGCTTCAAACATTTGTTCTCCTCGGCTGTCTAAGTTATAGGCTTTCGTCAATTTATCCCAATCATCTCCTAAGCTAAAGTAAGTGGTATCTCCAGCCTTGCTGATGTATGAATTTGGACCAGGTGTACTCCAATCTTGAGTCCCGTCAGGTCTAATTGTAGGCTCATATTTACCTAATGTCATTGTATCCGAGTCAGGGTTGATTACACTCTTCGTCCGATACATTTCATACTCTTCCAGTGGCATATTTTTTATTGGAGATTTGGAAGTATTCCGATTCCAACTATCAATTATAGATTTTTCCTTCGCTACATACTGTTTAAACTTCGAACTCTCCCTCGCAAGTCTACTTTCTTCTATATTTTTCAGGATTTGTTCTTTGTTATACTTCGGTGTTTCGACATTGTGGACACCTTTCAACTTCGGAAGTTCCCGACTAACTAATGGGGATTTGTTTAAGCCTTGTTGGAGTTTCTCCTTCGCCAGATATTGGTCAAAGTTACTGGATTCCCTCGCAAGTTTACTTTCTTCCAGATTCTTCAGAATCTGCTCTCGGTTATACTTCGGTGCTTCGACATCGTGGACACCTTTCAACTTCGGAAGTTCCCGACTAACTAATGGGGATTTGTTTAAGCCTAGTTGGAGTTTCTCCTTCGCCAGATACTGGTCAAAGTTACTGGATTCCCTCGCAAGTTTACTTTCTTTCAGATTCTTCATAATCTGCTCTCGGTTATACTTCGGTGCTTCGACCTCTACTTTCACCTTATTGAGACTAAACTTGCTGGCTGCTGAGGAGGCCGCATAACCTCCTACGATATTCCCGATAAAGTTTGCGGTTTGAGCGTCTTCCTCACTACCACCTAGGAGCTTGGTCCCATGATAGGCAACCTGACCCGCTGTATAGGCACCTGCTTCCCCTATCGCAAACTGGGTCAAGCCCTTGACAACGCTCTGAGTCTGCCCTATGGGAATCATGATAGAACTCGCTGTCACAAAGATCCCACCAACCTGATGATACAGCTTGTCGTTCCCCATAAAAAGCGTATCTCGGATGAGATTATAGGATTTCGTATGGGCATCCCCTGCATTTCCAAGTTGGATGTTATGAATCCCTTCCGCTGCATTAGACGCCCCATAAGCAAACGACCCCAGTCCTGCGGTTAAGCCAGCCCCAACAACCAAGGGTGTCGCTGCCCCCATAGTTGCCCAAATCGCTAAAGCACCAATCGCAACAGTCACCACACCAATTGCTAGGTCTTTCCAACCGTTCTTGGCTCGATCCTCCGCAGCCAAGGCCTCAAAACGAGCCTTGTCTCTCTCCTGAGCAGCTTGTACGCGTTCAACACGACTCTCCATCTGCTTGCTCGCCTGTTGGTAGGCCATCGCAAAGCGTTGGACAGACTGGAGTTTGGCGAAATCACCCGACTGATAAGTCCCTACAGTCCGTGTCTTCCCTGCATGTTCTGCGATCAAGGCCTTGGTCGCCGACAAGAGTTCCTTAAAGGCAACCAAATCCTGACTCGCATGATTACTTTCATACTGGATGATCGAGTTGTCCAAGTTCTTGACCTGATTCATGAGAAAGTTATAATTCATGACCGTACTGGTATGACTGCTTCCTGAATAGCTCACCAAGTCTGAAACCTTGTCCTTGGTCGTGTTCAAGAGCTCAATCTCACTCTTTAGATTGTCACGTGAACTCTTTAAATCACTATGTAATCGTGTAAACACCTGACCTGGTAACTTTGCATGATTGCTTGAATCAATCTGGTAGTAGCCATCCTTGTACAGTAGGAGGTTAGTTGAGTAGTCATTCATCAGGTTAACCAGAGTTTGAAGAAGAGTCCCATGCACCTCTACTAGGTAACTGCGCATACTCGAGACGGCCTGACCTTGGAGATTCTGATTGTTGATGAAGTCGCTCATAGCCTTATTTAGACTAGCGATGGCCTCTTCCCAAGCATTCATCGTCTTTTGACTTTCCACTTGAACAGAGGTAATATCATCAAATTTTATCTTGTAACTCATAGAACCTCCCTACTGCAAGCCAGAAAACAGTGTTTGTCCCAATACAGTATCTGTACGGGTCAATTCTTTTCCTGTAGCTGACATCAAGGCGATGTCTGTTCCCAATAAGGACGTATAGCTCGTCATCAACTGATAGAGCTCATTGAATTGTTCCTGATACAAATCGATCACCTTGGATTCCGATGTCGTGTTGAAGTTTGGCTTACTCACTCCAGCCAAGCTAGCCTGAGCCTTGGTCAAACTACTGATGTGCGCGTTAAACAGAACCTCAGATAATTGAATCGTTCCATACATGACCTTACCCCTCCTTCGTATGTAGTAGCTTCTCGATGAAATTTCCCAGATTGTTAATCTGACTTTGGCACCAACCAATAATGCCATGTTCTTCATTCTTTTGATTTTCCAACCTAGTGATTTCATCACAGATGGCATCATAGAAGGTATTCATCTCTGTTTGGAAACTCGTGTAGTCACTAGAGAAGGTTTCCCACTGCTTGGTGAAGTCATCTTTTTGTTTGCCTTGCCATTCAGGCTGAATATTTCGGTGTATGATGGGATACTTGATATTGTGAACATTCTGTTGGATTTCACTTACAGACTTCTTGGCGGTACGAAGACGTTCCAATTTTTCATCGATGGAAGTAATCCGGGATTGGGCGGAGGAGATGCTGGCGGAGTAGGCATTCACTCTACCTTGAAGATAATAGATTTGATCATAGTCTATTTGCCCCATGTATTAGCCTCCTAGTTCATTTACTTCATTCAACTCAGCAACATTCCCTTTAGGAATATCTGTTGTAGAGACAACCGAAGCAATATGTTCTAACATAAGCTCATTATCATCATCGCTATAGCCCTCTTGAACAACCTTAAAAACATCTTCATGATTAAAGTAGATAAGGCTATCTCCTACCATTCCTTCTGGATAGAGACAGGCTCCGTAATCAAAACGGTAGAGATCTCCTTTGACGGGTGCTGCAATCACTCGAGCAATGATGAGCATCTTTTTAGTACTTCCTTTTAAAACAATAACACTGCCTAGTGGTAATAATTTAGTATCTGACATAAATAACCTCTCTAAATTTCTAATAATTGAACGGATTCATAATGATCTGGATAAAGAATATATCCTTGATTCGGTTTCAGGGCAGGCTCATTTGTGATGTAAGGATAGCGAGTATGATCTTGATCACTGATACGTACACCAAGAAAAACTTGTTCTACTAGCTGATTAACTAGTTTGACAAAATTATCGTAATTGTTCGCTACTAGATCTTGGTAGGCGCCTATAAAGAGCAAGGTTACTCCATACTGAGCTCCTTCACTAAGGAGTTGCTTGAAGTCCAGTTCACTCACTCCAGCCGCCATAGCCGTCGCAGCAATATCAGGTATCAAAATTAACCATTTTGGATAATCCTGATTTGGAGACGCAACCCGTTTCTTAAAGTCTTCTAATATCGTCTTCATGACATTATCAACCTCTAAAGAAGTATCAAATCGTTGAATACCATCAAAGAACTGACTGTTAATACGCTGACTAGGATCTAAAATAACAGTATTATACACTCCTGATAAACGGTTTAGGTGATATTCTAGTAATTTATAGTAATTCGTTACAAAAGCAGGACTGTCTGAGGCCATAAGAAGAGGGCGTTCAAAACTAAAGGTTGCTGGAACAACGGCTTCTCTTTCGAGCCCCAAGATAAAGTCTTGACTGCTTTCTAAGATTTCTGACATCACCTCTTTGGTTACCTTTTCTGGTAACATTGGGATACCTGCAGGAAGTGGGCCATCATATGCCACAGCCATTGCTTCTTGTTCTGCGCGAACTTCTTTTATGTAGTCCGTATAATGTTCACTGCTGTATGACAACATCACTTGGAATTGGACGATATCATCCAATTTAGCTATGGCACGGCCTTTGATTTCATCGAGTGGAATATTTGAACGTCCTACTACACCTGATAAGTCACTGGTATCAAATAAGAAGAGAGAAATCTTGGTCTTAAAGTTCGATTGTAGCTGTAGACGCATCGCATTGAGACGGGAAAGTGTCACAACCAGATAGATTCCTAGAGAAGCACCATCTCGAGAAATGACATTTAAAGTATCATAAAAGGCATCGACAAATGGGGCATCCATCACACTATCAAAACCATCTATCTCTATGAAAATAGTTGGAAAACTCTCATCTGACAACTGATTGTATTGCGATAGATTTGTGGCTCTTGCTTGCGAAAGAGCATGTTTCCGAGTTTTTATCTCTCTATTCAAGAATCGAAGAGATTTCATGATTTTCTCAGTTTCATCCAAGGTGAAATAATCTGCAACATGAGGAAAATCTGAAATAGAGATTAAGCCACTGGTACCAAAATCATAGAGGTAGAAATGGACATGTTCTGGTGTGTGCTTACGAATCACATCCATCGCAAAGTTCTGTAGAAAAGTGGATTTACCAAATCCCGGACTAGAAACCAACAAAATATGGCCTCTTTGTTCCATATTGAAGTAAAGGGGAGATTGTTCCTGTCTTTCTGGAATATCTTGATACCCAATTAAAATAGGTTGCAATGCCTCTGAACGTCCCCAATAATCCTTGTAGTTAGTCGATTGTGTATCTTTAGCATATATCTTCTCTTCAAGTGGTGGCAACCAAGGACTGGCTACCTGATGAATATGAAGACCATCAAAGACTTCACGGGCTTTTTCTACAATGGCGTCTAATTCTGTTGGAACAGCCTTTGCTTCTTTTTTATTGACTAAACCACTCAAATCTTTATTAATAGCATTGTATTGACCATTACTTGTAATCTCATACACAGTTGTGTTTTTTTGAACATGATTTCGTCCTTCTGGATTATAATCCGCACCTGACCAAGCGCTTTGGAATAGCTCATAGATTTCATTGTTTCCGACTTGAAGATAGGCTCTACCTGTCTGGGTGATTTCTGCGGCATCAGGTGTTTTGATTACTTCTCTAGAATCTGCAGCATCCTGTACTTTAAGAGCTATTTTAAACTTAGAGTTCGACCAAATTTGATCGTTGACAACTCCACTAGGTTTTTGGGTTGCTAAAATTAATTTAACCCCCAATGATCGACCAATACGAGCCGTAGAGACCAATTCGTCCATGAAATCAGGTTGATTCGCCTTCAACTCTGCAAACTCATCACTAATGATTAATAGATGTGGTAATGGTTCTTTGACCTTCCCTTCCTTGAAGAGTTTCATATACTGGTTGATATGATTGACATCATTTTCTGCAAAAATACGCTGACGCTTCTTAAGTTCAGCTTTGATAGATACCAAAGCTCGATTAGCCTGGTTGCCATCCAAGTTTGTAATCGTACCAACGACATGAGGTAGGTCTGCAAAGAGATTAGCCATCCCTCCACCTTTATAGTCAATCAAGAGGAAAGCAACCTCATACGGATGGTAGTTCACAGCTAAAGATAGAATGTAGGACTGAATAAGCTCAGACTTCCCTGACCCCGTAGTACCAGCAATCAATCCATGAGGCCCATGCGCCTTCTCATGGATGTTTAGATAAAGAATATCATCTCTACCTCGAACTCCTAGAGGAACAGCCATTGTTTGGAAAGTTTCATTGTCTTGCCATCGTTTTAAAAGTTCTAGTTCCTCTACCTTATTGACTCCATACATCTCTAGGAAGGTAATACTATTCGGAATCGAATTACGCAAAGTCTGAACATGATGAATACCCGCAAGATTTCTCGCAAAATTTTCCTTTTCCGATAAACTTACAGGAGGAAGAGGCGTAATTTCTTTATTTGTATAATTGCCATCCTGAAGTAATACTGTACCTTTTTTATCTCCTCGATAGTCAACAACTGTCTTAACGTGTTCTGGTAGACTTTCAAGTACTTCTTCTACGAATACATAATGAATCCCTAAATGGGATAAATCTTCATTGATGTACTCCATAATGTTGTGATCCAACATCAGACTTAAATCTGTAAGAAAGAGAATATAATGAGGGCTGTATTGCTTTTCTTTCCCTTTATCCTGCTCACTATCTAACTTTCTATCTTTAATAACTTGATAGAGCGACGTTAATAGTTGATCTCGAGTACGTTGATTGTAAACAAAACCACGGCTATTTAGTGCTTTTATTTTCGTATGAGGTAACCATCGGCTCCAATTCCATAACTCAAACTCTTCCTCTCGGAAAATTGGAATAAACTGTAAATCATGGTAACTTTGGAAAGCCGCTAATTGCATCATCATCTGTTGAACTTGTTCAATCACTATTTGCCGTGTTCCGATATAGCCCGTAGGATTTGTTAATGTATGTGTAATAGGTACCTGCTTAGTCACACGATAGTATGAAAGTAGTTCTTGAATTTTTTGGTTAGCAGCTACATTATATTTTGTTAATTCAGAATCTGAATACTCAATAGAAAAACTAGAGTTAACTTCACCCAAACCCAAACGATAAGATAAGAAATCGAAGTGATAGAGTGTTTTCTCATAAATTCGTCGATCAGTTTTTTCTACCATTTCCAAAATATGAACTGTATCAGGGAAATGATAAAACAGAGCTCCAACTTGTTCGTCATGTAAGTCAGCTAACTGTGAATATTTGGTTTCCAAATATTCCATATAATCAACAATTTTCTGTTCTTGAAGTTCCTTATGTGATTTTTTATCAGAAAAATAAGTATGAATGGAAGTCCCAATAGTAATGACAGACATCCCCATCATCATAAACATCATGCCACCACTACGTGTGAAGTAAACCGTTAGTATCGTAAAGACAATCATCGCCAAAGGGGTAATAATCAATCTTAGTAACGATTGTTTGTTGCCTTCATCATCTGTTGGTGCCGAAGCAATCGTTACTTTATCCTCGGGTTCTCTCAGAATAATCCGTGGAGAGCGATGAAATTCTTTTGAACGATCCTCGACCATTACTTCAGAAAAAGGCAGTAAGCTCGTCTCAATAGAAAATAGTGAATGAATCGATAAGATTTGTTTTTGAACGGATAAAGCTAGACCTTGTTCAAAAACAAGTTGGTCCATATCTTGAATATTTTGCGTTCCTGTTCTTCTTTCACCATTAAGATAATATGGACTAGCACTATAAATCGTCTTATTTGTCCCATCAAAGCTCAAAATGATTTCTATAGGAAAATCAACTAAGCGAATAGTCGCTTCTTTCTTATCTGATAAATATAGTATTTTTTCGGGAAGAAGGTAATACTCGGTGTTTTTAATAATCAATAAGGATACACTTATATCTTCAGCTATGGAAACCAAATGATACCCATAAGAATAAGTCTCTCCGAGCAGTTCAACTCCCGTTTCCTTGACTTCCAACACCACATTTTCAAGAATAGGAAGATAGATATTAGAAGCTATAGAAGGCCCCAGTTGATAGGTATTCCCTGTATAGAGTGGATAAACATTGTCTTCAAAAAATAAATAATTCATAGACCACTCCTATCTTGACTCTGTTGAAGTTGAAGTCGTATTCGACTTATTCGTCTCTGGTGTTAGGTAGTTTTTCTTCAATTCTTCCAATTTACTCTTATAATTGTTTAGTTGCTCAGTACGTTGTTCAGATGTGAGGTTAGGGTTTCTCTGAACTTCATCAACCTTTTTGGTAAGACCATACATCAATAATTGTGGGTCATCTAAGTAACTTGCAATATCTATAGCTTCATCAACTTTCGACTGCCCAATTAAAACCCAGTAACGAAGATAGTCTGTACTTGATTGAGTTGATATTTTGGATAGCTCTGTCTTTTGCGTTTCTGTTAAAGGCTCTGTTTTAATGACGGAATAAGCCACCATATAAGCATCATCTTGACTAAGTGATTTAGAATCTGTATTTTTAACAGTAGATACAACCGATGAATAATCTTGGTTTACAAAAGCCAAACGTAAACCTGAAATCATTTGTTGATTAGGCATAGCGAACAATGCAAAGTAAAACACTCCAACAATTGATAGCACTCCAATAAATGATGCAATAATGGTAGTCCACTTCAACCGCGACACAAGTTTATTAGGAACACGTGAGAATTTTTCTTTATTTTGTTCCTTTTCTTCTAAGTATTTTTCTAGTAGTAAGGCTATAATTTCATCCAAATTTTCAGCCTTCATGATAGTCTCACAAAACAGTTTTCCTTTATAAAATGGCGACTGTCCCTCCACTAATTTTTCATAACTTACCTTTTTATCTAATAGAGATACTATCATAGCTTTAAAGTTAACTGTAAACGCCTCCAGCTTCAATGCATCATAGGGAGGCACTTGCCCTTTAACACCACGAAAAATGAATAGAGGGTTCCCATTTCGTGAAAACACTAGATTACTAGGAGATAACTCATAAGTATAAATTGAATCCTTCAGCGAGTTAAATAATTGACCAACATTAATCAGATGACGTAATTTTTCTTCCTCAATCATCGTAGTCAGCTTATCCCAAGAATAATATTCATCAGTCAATAGACTTTCAATCGTTAGTTTACCTTCTTCCTCAATAACATTTTGATTCACAAAATAAGGTTGTATTGCTGTTAATAAAGCATAAGCTATTTCACGATTTCCCTTGATATCTCCAACTACTAATTCAATTTTTTGAACTTCCATACCTGACTCCCTTACTATATTCTTTCCAGGTTTAATAAAACTCCGTCTTTCACTAATACTAGACTGCTCGTACTAGCAAGAATTTCTCCTGACTGTTGATTTCTTACACTTGGATTCATTACCTTAATTCCAATACCATAAGTATCTGAGACGATTTGTATCAATTCTTTAATCGTTAACTCAGTAGGGACCCTTAAATCTAATATTTTAGATAAAAAAGGCGAACAATCCAGACTAATATTAATGTACTCTTCCATATAAAACTCCTAAATCTATTATGCTATGCCTATTATATCACGCAAAACATGAATATTAAAGAACTTTCTATTTATAAAAAGAGATACATTTTGTATCTCCCTTTATGTATTTTTCTATCGACTTTATTGTTTAGCTATATGTAACTTTTTATAAAAGAGCGAGTAAATTGTGACAATCATCCCTAGTATAAACAATAAAATTGCAGTCCAAGAAACAGGAGACTTTACGTTTTTAAGTGAAACAGTCTTTTTATCACTGTGGTTGATTTGAATCTGATTGGTAAATAAAGCAGACTGATACTCATTAACGATATTCTCCGATTCCACTTTAGTGCTAAATAAGTTTGTTTTAACTAATTGATACTTTTCTTTATCCAATTTTTTAGTTGTATCAATCAATTTATATGTCTCAGGATGAAATAACTTTGTCAAATTACTCTCCTGTTCAAAGTACTGAATCTCTGTTTTCTTGGTATTCTTATCTAAAGATGTATCTATTTGCAAAGATCCATCATTTGCAAAAGCAACACTACCTTTTGTAAAAATTGAAAACAATAGAAAGATAAAGACAATGTTTTTTTTCATATTACTTGCTATCCTTAACTTGGCGATACAAGAAAATATTTACAAGTCCCAAAGCAATTGTTAGAACAACAATTACCATTACTGACTGAACAACTCCGTTTTGCTGATTAATGAATAATTTCACTACACCTTCAAGATATGTTAACGGAGAAAGAGTTGTTAAAATAGGAGCTGGATTCACATAATATTCATCAAATAATTGAGTTGCTGAAATGATATAAAGCAGTAATAGACTTATGCTTATCAAAAATCCAAGACTTTTTAGTTTATCAAGAAGGATATTCAGACTATATGTCATCATTAGACTCACCAAGACAAGAAGCATTACAAACCAGCTTAATTGACTTACAGAGAAAGCAAGTTTAACTCCAGAAACAATCGCAATTATAGAACCAACAGCTACTGAAATCACACTTAGGAAGAACATTGGTCCAGAAGAATTTCTCCATGACAAACGGTCCTTCAAACTGATTAATTTTTGCAATTCTTCTTTATCTGCATGTTGGAAAAGATAGGCAACAACTAGGCTAACAAGATAGCTGATTAAGATAACAAGGAGTCCTGATCTCTCATCTTGACGATTCGTCTGTGACGGTCTATTGGTCGCAGCTGATACGACATTCCCAATTTTAGAAGCATCAACAGGATTCGACAAATATTCATAGACTGCATCATTTTTGGTATTACCCGTTCTAGTATTGCTCAAAACAGTAGAAAAGTTTTTAAGGAATTCTTCGTTTGAGCCATATTCACTAGACATGATATTTTTCAATTCAGAAACGCGTGCACTTAATGATTTTCCGTCTTTTTCCAATGTATTAACATCATTCGTCAACTGACTCATAGTAGCTTGTATCGTCTCAGAAACAGCTTGGTTTGCTTTTGTATTGTCCATCAAGGTTTTACTAGCTGACATCAGTGTACCTAGGTCCCTGTTCATATCCATACTAACATCAACCATACTAGTATTATCTACTTTTTCTGTTACAACAAAACTAGGCTTATCTTTAATTGTTTGATCCACTAAATTGGTCTGGTCAATTAACTGACTTAACTGGGTCATTAAATTTTTGGTTGTTGTTCTCAGCTCTTCAATGTTAGAGGTTAATTTCTCAGCATTGGCTAATCGAGACTGAATATCCGTCAATTTTTTATCAGAAATCTTCAAATCTGATTTTAGAGCTTCTACTGTAGTTGCTTTGATTAGATTGGTCACAATAGTCTTGAGGTCATCATTATTTGCTAAGGCAGCAAGAGAACTTTCTGCCGGAACAAACGTAGTGTCTGTGTACGTATTTTTAGACAAATCTAAGCCATAATACGCAGTAACAAGTCCTGATAACTGTAGATACGCCTCAACATCTTTATAAACCGCTTGAGTTAGCTTGGTAGGATTGTACTCCCAGTTAGAAATAATGTCTTGCATCTCATAATGACGATTCAAAACTTTTTTTTCTGTTTGATTTATCTTAGTAGTCGTGATGGTCTTCGTAATTGTGATAATTTCTGTTGGTTTCTGCACATCAGACTTAGAGGAACTTGACGTTACAGAAGTAGCTGGACTAACAGGCGCAGCATGAACTGTCTCATTCTCTATTTTATCTTTTTCTACATAAGGGGCATCTTCCTTTATAACTTTTACATCTTCTGTCGTATCTAATTGATACTTAACAAGCACAGGTGATAAGACATTGAGATCATTTTCATTCTTGATTCCTAGTGTGTATGAAATAGTCATACCTGGAGATGCTTCACTAGGGATAGATACCTGATAACTCCCTCCTCCAAGATCAGAAAATCCATAGTTTGATTCTTTAAGATAGTATCCGCTTGGTACTGTTAACGTTAATTTTGAAATTTTCCCTTCAAATGAAGGCAATGTTAAATCACGTTTTGTTGTGCTCTTAGATTTAATGTCATTCTTTAACTGAGAGAACTCTTCATTTTCAAGTGTTGTAGATTGCAAAGTTGGCAAATCTTTCCCTATCTTCTTACTATACCACCTTATAAAAGCACTAATATTTTTCAAATGTTGTTTATCAGCATCTGACAAAGAGAGATTATTTATAGTTGCATCATCGTAGTATACACTTGGCCATTTACTAGTAATTTGATTTTGCATACTATTATTTAACGACTTGATATAACTTCCAAGAGTTTTATTAGCTCCATCTACCGCTGAGGGGTTTTTAGCCAAGGAAGACTCTACTGCTTCTCTAATCTTTGTATCATAATTTGATAAGGTATCATCAATTTCCTTGTTATTATTCTTCAAGCTTTCGAGAAGTTTTGCGATATCTTGATTATAGGAAGAAGCCTTATCAGTAGTTTCTTTCCAAATAGCTGGCTCTGATAACTTCTCAGTAACTTGAGTGTTTATAGCAGCTAATTGAGTTAATTGTTCCTTAACTGATAATTTAGAAAATTTATTATCATAGTTGGCTAAAGACTTTTCTCTATCATCCAAGGAGGTATTCCATTTTTTTTGTTGCTTATCTATTCCATTTATTGTTCCCTCATATGTCTTATTAACAGAAGCAATTGATTTAAAGGCATCATTTGTATTTAACAAGGTCTTGTTAAATGACGAATACGATGATAAGAGATTATTCGGTGATGAACCCAACCCATTAAACTGTTGACCATATTGAGCAAGAGGATCCACTAACTTATTATTAAAAGAAGTCAGTGACTCATGTTCATTTGTAACTACATCTGCAACCTGGCCTTGTGCTGTTTTCAAATTCCCGATAATACTAGTGAAATAAATATTAATCAAATCCTTATTAAAGAGCTCTTTGAAAGCTACTACAGCTTGTTCAGCCTGTTTGACAGTCAGTTGGTCACTTGATTGAATTTGATATTGAAACTTCGCCTGAACAGGGGAAGTTGATTCGATTGCTAAAGCTTCTTCTGAAAATTTACTTGGCAAGACTATCATCAACTGATAAGTCTCATTTTTTAGACCGTTTTCAGCGATTGACCGAGAAACAACTTCTACTTTGTAATTATTTTTAGCTATGAACGAGTTTACTAAAGTATTCGCAATGTTAATCGGTTGTCCATTATATACCTTACCCGTATCTTCATTAACAATAGCTACTTTGATAGGGGCTTGTCGCACCGAGGAATCTGAGTTCGTTCGGCTGATAGGTGTTGGTTTTACAATTGCAAAGAAGGATACTATCATTGTAACAAATAACAGTAGCATCCCTAAGCTAAATAAAACTTTCTTTCTCACATTTTCTCCTTAATTAAATATAGTAAAAAAGTTGAGGATTTCTCCTCAACCTCAACTTTAGATTATTGAAGACCAAAGTTTCTAGATAAGTCTTGGTCATTTTGTTGCATCGCTTGAGCAGTCTTATCAAGTTGTGTATTGATTTGTTGCATTAAATCAGCAAAGTTTTCAACCTTTGGTTTCAATTCAGAGAATTGTTGATCAAAGCCTTGGAACGCAGCACCTTCCCATTCCGAACGCAAGGTATCTTGCAAGCGTTGAAGATTGCTCAAAATAACTCTGATATCGTTTGCAGCTTTTCCATAATCACGTGCACGTGATTGGAGGGTTTCTGGAGATACACGAATTTGTCCTGACATATTTTTACTCCTATGTTCTTTTTTCTCCATTTTAACATTATTCAAATACTTATGCAAGTATTACATCAAATAATTAAAAAAAATATTTTAGCAACAATTTAGTTTGATACTATAAAATATCTAAATAATTCCAATCCTACTCGATATGTATTAAACGAAAGAATCATAATGATAAGTTCAGAAACCTATTCCTTCTATCTATTTTTCAGATAGTAAGCGCTGAACTTTCTCAGAAATCTTGACCAGCTCTTCTACTCGTTTGGCAAATCCAGTTGAAGCTGTTCCAGTACCATAGGCTCCTGCTTGAGCATTGGTGTAATTCCCATAGCCACTGCTAGAGATTGTGGAATTTTCAGTAAGTCCCGTAATGGCTTGTTTCATCGTCTTCCAGGTCGTTGAATGAAGTTCTACACATCTTAAAAAAGATTCTCAATTAGATTAGAAAAATTGGAACAAACAAATGTTGACTCTTTAAAATCATCATAGTTCTTCTCATGATCCCAAAAAACGATGTTTTTATCCGCTGAACAATCAAAACACAATAAATTCCCAAACCCATCTTCTGCAAATGGAATCAGTTGGTCACCGAGTCGATCTTGTAAATCTTCAAGTATTTCATATATATTATCATACTCATCTTCATCTAGGCTGATCAAATTGTTGAAAATTTCTACCTTTTCATCTACCTTAAAATGATTAGGATTAGGATAACCACCATCATATTTTAAAACAAATTGTTTATAATCGTCTGGTAGAGTAATCTGTAATCTATGCTCCACACTTTCTATTATATCTATGGAAATATCTTTATAATTCAACCACTTCATATTCTTATTTAATTTCCTTTCCCCCAAATACTGTAACCACCTATATGGCCTGTCTGTCTATGTATACGTCTATCTACTAACTGCATTAAGCCAGGTTCTTGATGGTGATGCCATGTGAACCTCTTTGGAACACTACTCTTTTTAAATAATTCTATTTCTTCTTGTGTGAATCTACGTGCTAATTCATCATTGGCCATAATTTGCTGGTATAAGTCTTTGCTAGCCCTATCAAAATGAGTTCCTCTTGATTTTAAATAGTCTTCTGGCTCCAAGTACATATCCCCAAAAGAATCAAAAATTGGAAATCCTTCTTGATCAAATTTGATTCCAGTTTTAGGATGACTCTTATTTGCTAACTCTAGTCTTCCAAAAATTTTACCATCAATATCTTTGCCAACCTTACTTCCAGCTTCCAAAACATCATCTACTTTAGTTCCATAAAAAGCATTACGAGCTCGGAGTTTATCCAGTCGGGTGTTTTCTACATGTTTCGCTTTAGAAGCCAGATTGTCCAGGCTCTTTCCTAGACCTGTATCTCCCAGACTCTTGCTCGTTGTTTCAAACTGCATCATTTGACGACCAGTTGAAGCTTCTTGTATAACTCTTACAGTAGGTACTTCCAAAGTAAACTGCTTGGCTCGCTCCAGTCCTTCTTGGGTAGCCTTGCTTAGGTTTAAAACTTTTTCATCCACTGAATTTTTTAGCTGATGGGTGATTTGTTTACGGTAAGTAGATAGGGAGTGATAAACATTATCCCCCAAGCCTTTGGCATTCTTCAAGACAACTTTGAAACTGTCTAAGTTCTTAGCACCTTGTTCCAAGCCTTCTTTCAAAGTCGTTTTCAGACTGCTCTTAACGGCAGTAAGCCCTGCTGTCTTTCCTGTCTTAGCTAATGTACCTAGATATTTCCCTGCTGGTATTAGGTCAAACAAGGCAAAGGTTCCCCTCAGTGTTCTCTCGGTCGCATCTAACTCTCGTCCAGTGCCCCAGTCCTTACCGGTCGCTGCCGAGTACATGTCAGCACTAGCCAAGGCCACTCCTGCTACGGCTCCTGCTGGGGGACAGAAAATAGTCAAGACAACAAGGCCAACTCCCAGAGCGATATCCCGCCACATCTCTATCTTAGACTTCTCATCATCAATCGATACATACTCGAAAGCTCGAGTTTGGTGCATGGCTTGGACATATTCTGTCTCCGTCAGCTTGTGTTCCTTATAGTCCTTACTTTTCTTGAACTCCTCGTAGCTTTTAAGAATTTTCTTATAATACGTAAGAGACAAAGCAAGAACTCTGCCTCTTATATTCTTTAATGTAGGGAATGATTACCTATCGTCTGCATCAGAAACTTCATGAGCTTTTTTCAACAATTCTTCAAATTCTTTTTCGGAGAAATAGTGTCTCTTTCTATCTGTATCAATAAGAAGAAATTCTGGATTATCTCTTAAAAATTGTATATTAGCATCTTCTTGACTAATTTTTGATTTCCAAAATCCGAAATTAGCATAATTAATTAATTCTTCACCATCATGTTCTCCTGCTAAATAGCTATCCACTGCTTCTTTAGGGATTTCTTTAACAACCTCTGGCATGGTGATATTGAAAGTTGGATACTTTAAAATATACTTACCATTGGCTTCATAAATTTCTAACATATCACCTTTTTTTGTTGGTATTTCTTTCATTATTATTCACTCCACAATTCTTTAATGTTCAATTTATCTTTAGGAACTCTGTCAATCACAGATTCTGGAACACCACCCGGATAGGTCTTACCACCCGGACGCCATTGAACATTCCCGCTTGCTCCGCCCTCATTGCCACTTGGAATCCTCAGATTTTCAACTTCCTTAGGTTCGATCATAATTGGATTATTTCCAAGACTACCTTTATCAAGTCCCAAAAGTTTTTCAAGTACATGGGGATCACCATCAGCTTCCTTGACCATAGCTTCAGCTACATCTTTTGGAAAGACAAATGCACCATCCGGTCGACCAAAATAACCTTCTTTTTGAATCCAATAATCATTTTTAGCAAAAGCTGCCACCCCTTCGTCAAATAAGGCATTATGTTCTTTAATATAATTAGAACTCAAATATTGCTCCGGATCTGGTCGTTTAATTGTTTCACTTGGTTTAATATTGACTATATTTTCTGATTGTCGTTCTGATAATCCTGAATCCGGAAAACTTTTCTGCAAATTATGCCACTCTGAGGAGAACCGGTTGGCTTCCACGACATCATCCACACTACCATCTAGATTCTTCGCAAAAGCACTGAGATTATCTGCTAAATGAGATAACTTTCCTCCTCCATTTGGCATAATACCACTCGCTAGTTGTGGCTCTAGTCCAATATTCAGACGGAATTTCTGTGCAGCTTCACTCAGGACATTATCCGTATGGCGCAAACCATCGCTTAGACTTTCTGCCGAATTCGATAAAATCTTACTTGGGCGGAGATTATCTAGCTGTTTACCATAGTTTTTAATTTGGGAAAGGACATTATCCCCCAATCCCTTGGCATTCTTCAAGACACCTTTGAAACTATTCAGGTTCTTAGCTCCTTGTTCCAATCCTTCTTTCAAAGTCGTTTTCAGACTGTTCTTAACGGCAGTAAGCCCTGCTGTCTTTCCTGTCTTGGCTAAGGTTCCTAGGTATTTCCCTGCTGGGATCAAGTCAATAAGTTTCCGAATCCATTTAAAGTGGGTGTCGTATCGTTATTCTTATTTTTAAAGATGAATATGTAAATCTTTTCCTAACACTCCGTCTAAAATAAACGAATCGAGATTAGGATTCAACTTATTTAATTTGAACTTTTGAATTTTTGTTATTTCAGGCTGAAAAGAGATACTTCCATTGGGATATTTCTTTTTCAAAATTTTATCATAAACTTCCTTTATAAAATCTTCCCAGGATTTCGATAAGCGATTTGCAAAAACGGCCTCTCCTTCAAGTAAATATTGTATACCGTCTGCTCGATGAAAAGCTAACAAGGCAACAGAGAGAGTACAATTAGGATGATTAATAATTGCCTCTGGCACTTCAAAACCATTATCCCAGTTATAATTATCAAGCAAGACAAAGAGTTCATCTTCACTATTAATAGACTTAACTAGTTCCACAGCTTCATCATTGCTTTCAGAATATAAAATATATGATAATTTATTTAATTTTGTTGCATCCATTTTTAATACCTCAATCTAATTTATTGTAAAAACGTTCCCATAGTTCCTGAGTTGCACCTTGGTTTGGATACAAAGGGAGTCCTTTACTTTGTAGAACGTTCAAATTTCTTTGAAGTTTTTTGACCTCAACTTGTAAATCTTCTGGAGATAAATTAATATCTATTTGATCTAATTTCGATTTCACAAAATCATTATATGTCGAATGATACCCCCTATGCCTAGACATTGGGCTAATTGTATCATCAGGAATCCTTAAAAATTTTCCATTGCTTGCATCATCTAAATTCATACCCATTTTTTGAATAACTGGATGACTAGCCATTTCGGATGGAATAATATGCTGAGCCTGATAACCTTTCCATTTAGCAGAACGTTTAATTCCCATCTCCTCAAGCATATTTTTTCCTAAGTTCGTAGAATTTCCTCCTGTTACAACTCCAGGCTCCCCAGGGATAAGTCTAAAGTTCTCCGTACCAGCTTTACTCCCTGCTTCCATCACATCATCCACACTACCGTCTAGATTCTTCGCGAAAGCACTGAGATTATCTGCTAAATGAGATAACTTCCCTCCACCACTTGATAGAACACCATCTGCTAGTTGAGGCTCTAGTCCAATATTCAGACGGAAGTTCTGTGCGGCTTCACTCAGGACATTATCCGCATGGCGTAAGCCATCGCTTAGGCTTTCTGCCGAATTCGATAGAATCTTACTTGGTCGGAGATTGTCTAACTGTTTGCCATAGGTTTTAATTTGGGAAAGGACATTATCCCCCAATCCCTTGGCATTCTTCAAGACACCTTTGAAACTGTCTAAGTTCTTAGTACCTTGTTCCAAGCCTTCTTTCAAAGTCGTTTTCAGACTGCTCTTAACGGCAGTAAGCCCTGCTGTCTTTCCTGTCTTGGCTAAAGTCCCTAGGTATTTCCCTGCTGGGATCAAGTCAAACAAGGCAAAGGTTCCCCTCAGTGTTCTCTCGGTCGCATCTAACTCTCGTCCAGTGCCCCAGTCCTTACCGGTCGCTGCCGAGTACATGTCAACACTAGCCAAGGCCACTCCTGCCACGGCTCCTGCTGGGGGACAGAAAATAGTCAAGACAACAAGGCCAACTCCCAGAGCGATATCCCGCCACATCTCTATCTTAGATTTCTCGTCATCAATCGATACATACTCGAAAGATCGAGTTTGGTGCATGGCTTGGACATATTCTGTCTCCGTCAGCTTGTGTTCCTTATAGTCCTTGCTTTTCTTGAACTCCTCGTAGCTTTTCTGTAGAGCCGTCCTATAAGGGCTATCAACCTTGTAGAGCTCGTCGATCCCAATCTCAGCAGGGACGACTTCCTTGGTACCGACGGGATGGCCATAGGGATCTGTCATAGATTCAATTCGCTTATAACCAACCTTGTTAGTCGTTTTATACTGTTGAATGTTGAGGGCTTCGAGCTTGGCTCCCACCTTGTCCATAGCCTCATAGAAGGGGCGGTCGATTTTATCCTTGATGTAGGTGGGAACATTCCCTGCATACCGCTCCAAGGTAGAGAGCTTGGATTGCAGAGTTTGTCCGGTACTTGTGTCATCATGATAGCTATAGGACACAACACCATCCGTATCCTTTTCTGCTATCAAGCGTTGGACTTGCTCAGAGATCTTTACTAAATCTTCTACTCGCTTGCCAAACCCTGTAGAACCCCTACTGATACCATAGGAGCCAGAGTGGGGATTCATATAATTCATATAACCACTGCTAGATACCGAAGCAGTTTCAGTAAGTCCTGTCAGGGCTTGTTTCATAGTCTTCCAGGTCGATGAATGAAGTTCTACATCTTTGGTCATTGGTCACCTCGCGGAATCATTCCCAGAGTTTCTAAGTTTTGTACCAGAGTAGGATTAGAAGAAAGACCATTTAGAAAATCATCTCGTAACTGAGCATCTTGTTGGAGCCACTGTCCCATCATACTTAAAATTTCACTATTAGCACGCCGATATAAATCTCCAACTTCATTCACTTTGTTGAGCATGTCAGAATAGTGGTCCATTGCCTTGGAAAATTCTTATTTGTGAAAAGGCACTTAACTGAATATTAAGTGCCAATATCAAAAGCATTATAGCTGATTTTCTTTTACTTCTTCATTGGAATTTGAGAATAGTTTATATTTAATCATGAAGCATATTTAAAAACTCTGTAAGGTTATTAGCTACAAATTCTACAGCAGGATCTAATTCATAAGATTCTTCATGATACCAGATACAAATGCTAGGATTTTCTTTACTTTTAGTGTAATCTAAGCAGATAAAATCGCCTCCAAACAATGCTGCTATTGGGATCAATTGTAAACCCACATAGTCCTCATCAAATATAATTCTTCCTTCTAATTGAGTGCTTACAACACCAATATCATAAGTATCTTCCAGTCTATCGCCTGAAATATTCAGTATTGCTAAGAAACGCTCAACCACTTTCTCATTTCTATCGAAATTAAAATATCGTTTGGTTGGAATTAAGCCGTTTTCTTTTTTTATAAAATCTTTATAATCTTCAGGAAGAATCACTCTCCATATTTTTTCTTTTTCTTTCAGTAATGTATCTGTTGGTAAAGGTAAAATAATTTTAGATTCCATTTCATCTCCTATCTAGGTGCATAAGCCCACATACCTATTGTTCTTCCTCCATTATGTGGAATAACATTATGTATTCCAAATGGAACCAATTCCATTTGTCCTGGGAATTCAGTATGATGCCAAGACATACCTTCTCTAGTACCACCAATCTGCTGACTCAGCGTGAAAAACACTTAATGGAATCAATAAGTGTTTTTCTTAATTCAATAAATATAAAAACTACAAATAATTATAAGAAAACATATCCTTATAGGAGTATATCCTGATAACCAATTTCAGACAATACGCCATTAACAAATTTTATTCCTATGCCATTTTCTTTATCCCAATCACACTCACATAAAAAACCAAACTCTTCAATATTTTCATCAAAAGTTAAAGGAAACATGATTTGTTTGGGTTGCAACAAAGAATAAATTTTATCTTTGTCTCCAATGATATCTAAAAAATATTTCTTTTCGTTATTATTCATGTAGCTTGAAACAATATCTGATATTTCACGATTGTAATATGATATAATTGCCGAATCTGCCTTTTTTACTATTTCATCTAAGTGATTATTGAAAAATCTATAAGCTTTTTCCTGATTAATTTCAAATTCAGCATCTTCATCCGCATCAATATTGATTTCCAAAACATGGTGCTTATTGAAAATATCCAGAGAAATATCTTTTGTCCAACCGTAATTAAATTTTATTTTACCAAAAGTCTTATGATTTATTTCCATACATTACCAAGTTGATTTTGATTAGATTATCAAGAGTATGATTAATCTCCTATAGGACCAGCGAATTGAGTAATTAGTAAAATATGTTCATATATTTTTACCTTATCCAGATGATTTACGTCTTTAAAGCCACCTAAAGCCAAAAGTGGCACAAAACCAAAACACTGTGTATAATCAAGCGAACTATATTTCTCTACTGCTTCATGATAAAGCGGTAATTCAAAATAATCATCTGTAAAACTTTTGTCAGGTAAAAACTTAATAAAAAGTGATAAATTTTCTAAAAAAATATCAAATGTACCATCTTTATATTTAATAATCCCCAAAAATTCGTTCTTCTCCCAAGTTATAAGGTCACCAAAAGCTGTCGCAAAAATAGGAATAGAAATGTCCCCTCTGAAATAGGTTTCCTGAACCAGTTCAAGATACTCATCTGGATTAATGACCTTCAAATAACCGTCTAAAAAGGTCCCCAGACCGTCTTCCTCCCAGATTTGAACCAGCTCTGTTGGAACTTGATCCTTATACTTTTCAATTACTTCTTGAGGCATGGCTGCCACTCTTGTAAAATCTTTTAACATATAGACTCCTTGTTTAATAAGTTAAGCGAACATTTAGATAGGTAGTTCGTAATTGCTCTGGTGTCATCTTCTCAGTCAAGGTTTGTATCTGCTCATCTACGGCATCAATCCGATATTTCCATTGAGAACCAATAGAAGAATTAATTCTTTTATCTCCCATTCCGCCAATCTGATTGGCATGGCCCCCAGCTATCTGGTCTGGATTATGAAGAGCTGCTTGAGTATCCAGCCACTCCTTTGCTTTGATTTTTGCATCTGAACGTGACATACCCAATTCAATTAATTCTTTATATTTTTTAGATAAGGCTTCCCTACGTGCTGCTTGTTGTGCTGAATTTCCTTCAAGCGCTCGTCCCTCTGCAATATACCGCTCGCGATTATCAAGATACTCTTTAACGGTCAGCTCGTTCATGCCTTTTTCTTGATCAGCGAGCTGACGTGCAAACTCTGGTTCATTATATTTGATATTACGATTGAAATTAACTTCAATTTTTTTCAGTCTTGGAACATCATCCCCAAGCTTGACAGCGTCTTTGCGAACCTTACTTCCAGCTTCCACGACCTCATCCACACTACCGTCTAGATTCTTCGCGAAAGCACTGAGATTATCTGCTAGATGTGTTAACTTCCCTCCACTACTTGACATGACACCACTCGCTAGTTGTGGCTCCAGTCCAATATTCAGACGGAAATTTTGAGCTGCTTCACTGAGCATATTGTCCGCATTTCGTAGACCATTGCTAAGGCTTTCTGCCGAATTCGATAACATCTTACTTGGGCGGAGATTGTCTAACTGTTTGCCATAGGTTTTAATTTGGGAAAGGACATTATCCCCCAAGCCCTTGGCATTCTTCAAGACACCTTTGAAACTGTCTAAGTTCTTAGCACCTTGTTCCAAGCCTTCTTTCAAAGTCGTTTTCAGACTGTTCTTAACGGCAGTAAGCCCTGCTGTCTTTCCTGTCTTGGCTAAGGTTCCTAGATATTTCCCTGCTGGGATCAAGTCAAACAAGGCAAAGGTTCCCCTCAGAGTTCTCTCGGATGTGTCCAACTCTCGTCCAGTGCCCCAGTCCTTACCGGTCGCTGCCGAGTACATGTCAGCACTAGCCAAGGCTACTCCTGCTACGGCTCCTGCTGGGGGACAGAAAATAGTCAAGACAACAAGGCCAACTCCCAGAGCGATATCCCGCCACATCTCTATCTTAGATTTCTCGTCATCAATCGATACATACTCGAAAGCTCGGGTTTGGTGCATGGCTTGGACATATTCTGTCTCCGTCAGCTTGTGATCCTGATAGTCCTTGCTTTTCTTGAACTCCTCGTAGCTTTTCTGTAGAGCCGTCCTGTAAGGACTATCAACCTTGTAGAGCTCGTCAATCCCAATCTCCGTTGGGACAACTTCCTTGGTACCGACGGGATGGCCATAGGGATCTGTCATAGATTCAATTCGCTTATAACCAACCTTGTTAGTCGTTTTATACTGTTGAATGTTGAGGGCTTCGAGCTTGGCTCCCACCTTGTCCATAGCCTCATAGAAGGGATGGTCGATTTTATCCTTGATGTAGGCGGGAACATTCCCCGCATACCGCTCCAAGGTGGAGAGCTTGGATTGCAGAGTTTGTGCCGTGCTTGTGTCATCATGATAGCTATAGGACACAGCACCGTCCGTATCCTTTTCTGCTATCAAGCGCTGAACCTTCTCAGAAATCTTGACCAGCTCTTCTACTCGTTTGGCAAATCCGGTTGAAGCTGTTCCAGTACCATAGGCTCCTGCTTGAGCATTGGTGTAATTCCCATAGCCGCTGCTAGAGATTGTGGAATTTTCAGTCAGGCCCGTAATGGCTTGTTTCATCGTCTTCCAGGTCGATGAATGAAGTTCTACATCTTTGGTCATTGGTCACCTCGCGGAATCATTCCCAGAGTTTCTAAGTTTTGTACCAGAGTAGGATTAGAAGAAAGACCATTTAGAAAATCATCTCTAAACTTGGTATCTTGTTCGATAAAAACTGGGTGGAAACCCAGTTTTTTTAGTTTTCTTGGACTAGAAGGTCATATGGAAAGTACTCTAGGTCTTTCAAGCGTTCGTCGTAGATTCCTTTGATTTTGCAAGTTGCGGCGGTGTCAAAACTCCAGTAGCCCACATAAGTATCTTTGGTATGGTTATTATACCATGGGGCATCTGAGTGGCTATAGTACCAGAAGCCCTGCGCCTTGGCTACACTCTCATAAGTATCCTCAATCATATTTTGATACTCTAAAATCGAATGGAAAGGAACTATCTTGTCATGGAATAGATAGACCATGTAGTATTCAATCAAGCCATCTGTGTGGTCCATCTGCTCATAAATAGTCTTCAAATCATCCAAAAACTCTTCCTTACGCTCACTATAAAGAACTCCTAAGGCAAATATATCAACCGCCAAGTCAAAAGGAACTCCTTCCGAAGCGACCTCTTTTAAGTTGGAGAGCATCCCTTGGTAATATGGAAAGAGCTCCTGAACATCCTTCCCTAGAGAGTAGCCAACTCTTAATAAATCTTCATAATTAATAACTCTAAATCGGAAATGATTCGAAAGATTTTCTGGTTTTACCTTATCAAAACGTTCCAACTTCTTGCGCAAACTTTCAGAATACCATTCAAATGCTTCTTGGAAGTACTCTTTTGTTTGAATTTTATCTCTTAACATATATTCACTCCTTTTCTATGGGCGGATAATATTCGCCTTCTTATCTAGATTATTTATCATAATGTCGCCATTCTTCCTAACCTTCACTAACTGATAACCAACATCTCCAGAGTCCATTGCAGTCACAATTTCTTCAAAATTTCTACCTCCGACTGCATCTTTCAATCTGCGTTCTACCCACGGATGACTCATCTGCTTGATTTTCGGATTCTTCAAGTAACTTAAGCGAGCACTGCCATACTTAGCTTCTGCGATGATATAGGGTGGGTGCCCATTAGGATTGTGGTAGACCCCATCAATTCCCAGATGGGTGGCTCCGTCGATTTCTGTAGTCATATCCAGACTGATGCGCTCATAACCCAGCTGACGATAGATCTCGTCCGTAGTCATCTCGCCGTAGTTTCCTTTGCGCATATTGCTGATAAGCTCAATAGTTCCGTCATCAACCTCCGATATAATCCCTCTTTGCTTAAGGATCTCAATCTTGCTGTGGACATCGGTATGTAGGAAGACATCCCCTTCTTTCATCGCCTTCATCCACTCTTCCTTGGTTGTATAGAAAGCATTACGAGCTCTGAGTTTATCCAGTCGGGCGTTTTCTACATTCTTCGCTTTAGAAACCAGATTGTCCAAGCTCTTTCCTAGACCTGTATCTCCCAGACTCTTGCTCGTTTTTTCAAACATCATCATTTGACTACCAGTTGAAGCTTCTTGTACGACCCTTACAGTCGGTACTTCCAAAGTAAACTGCTTGGCTCGCTCCAGTCCTTCTTGGGTAGCTTTGCTTAGGTTTAAAACTTTTTCATCCACTGAATTTTTTAGCTGATGGGTGATTTGTTTACGGTAAGTAGATAGGGAGTGATAAACATTATCCCCCAAGCCCTTGGCATTCTTCAAGACAGCTTTGAAACTATCCAGGTTCTTAGCTCCTTGTTCCAAGCCTTCTTTCAAAGTCGTTTGGAGACTATTCTTAACAGCAGTAAGCCCTGCTGTCTTTCCTGTCTTGGCTAAAGTCCCTAGGTATTTCCCTGCTGGGATCAAGTCAAACAAGGCAAAGGTTCCTCTCAGTGTTCTCTCGGATGTGTCCAACTCTCGTCCAGTGCCCCAGTCCTTACCAGTCGCTGCCGAGTACATGTCAGCACTAGCCAAGGCCACTCCTGCTACGGCTCCTGCTGGGGGACAGAAAATAGTCAAGACAACAAGGCCAACTCCCAGAGCTATATCTCGCCACATCTCTATCTTAGATTTCTCGTCATCAATCGATACATACTCGAAAGCTCGGGTTTGGTGCATGGCTTGGACATATTCTGTCTCCGTCAGCTTGTGATCCTGATAGTCCTTGCTTTTCTTGAACTCCTCGTAGCTTTTCTGTAGAGCCGTCCTGTAAGGACTATCAACCTTGTAGAGTTCGTCAATCCCAATCTCCGTTGGGACAACTTCCTTGGTACCGACGGGATGGCCATAGGGATCTGTCATAGATTCAATTCGCTTATAACCAACCTTGTTAGTCGTTTTATACTGTTGAATGTTAAGGGCTTCGAGCTTGGCTCCCACCTTGTCCATAGCCTCATAGAAGGGATGGTCGATTTTATCCTTGATGTAGGTGGGAACATTCCCCGCATACCGCTCCAAGGTGGAGAGCTTGGATTGCAGAGTTTGTGCCGTGCTTGTGTCATCATGATAGCTATAGGACACAGCACCGTCCGTATCCTTTTCTGCTATCAAGCGCTGAACCTTCTCAGAAATCTTGACCAGCTCTTCTACTCGTTTGGCAAATCCGGTTGAAGCTGTTCCAATACCATAGGCTCCTGCTTGAGCATTGGTGTAATTCCCATAGCCACTGCTAGAGATTGTGGAATTTTCAGTGAGGCCCGTAATGGCTTGTTTCATCGTCTTCCAGGTCGATGAATGAAGTTCTACATCTTTGGTCATTGGTCACCTCGCGGAATCATTCCCAGAGTTTCTAAGTTTTGTACCAGAGTAGGGTTAGAAGAAAGACCATTTAGAAAATCATCTCGCAACTGAGCATCTTGTTGGAGCCACTGTCCCATCATACTTAAAATCTCACTATTGGCTCGCCGATATAGGTCGCCAACTTCATTCACTTTGTTGAGCATTTTAGAATAGTGATCCATTGCCTTGGAAGCTTCTCCACCCTCATAATATTTTGTTTCAGAAAGGCTCTTCAATTTTGGAGCCAAATTATTTTGAAATGAAACCTCAACTGTGGTGATGTAACGCATGATTGCCTGTAATTCATCAGGATTCATGACGATTTCGTTAGATCCACCACCATCCATTGTAGTAGCTTCAATTAGAACCATTTTCAAAATCCTCCTCTCTAAACGGAATAGAAAGCCAACTATACAATCTCTCAAGGAAATAGTATTGACTAAAACGATATAACTCCTCTTGATTCACATCAAATCCCAGCAATTCTCCCCCTTCTTCAACAAAGAGATAAGAAGCTGTCAATAATGCTGCGTGTCTAGTCTCGCACATTTGTTCCAAAGGATAATACTGTACCATCAGAACTCGATCAGATGCTAAAGCTGTTTCGATATCAGAAGTGAGTTGTCTTCTTTTAGTTAGAAAATCTACCTCATCTTCCAGAGGAATCCTTGTCACAAGCGAGAGCTTATCTTGAAGCAATAATAAGCGACTCACAGGACTAATCTTGGCAAGTTGATATCCCTGACCAGTATCAATGATAAGAATAGAGAAGGCGCTGTCACGGCAGTGCATGAAATAGAAATTATTCAGAATGATCAAGGTTGTTCCTAAGCAATACTCCCGTAGAGTTTCAACTATGGTGAAACCTGATTTTGTCAAAGAACCATCCTCATTAACTAGGCCTTTTTTCTCAAGAGCTTCCTTAGCTATCGTCCACACTAGTTCAGAAGCAGTTACAATATCGTCTAGTGTTGGCAAACCAGGTATTAGTTCCCCGTCAAAGGAACCGATCAGATAATGGAGTTCGTGAATGGAAAAAGTTTCTTTATTTGACATACTTACAACCCTTTAATTGATGCAACTTCCGATGAACTATTATAGCTATCAATGGAGTTTTTCAAACTTGTTACTGCTTTTTCATGTTCGTCCATAATAGATCTCAAATCTTTATGGTATTTATGGATGATGTCTAGATAGGACTCAAAAGCCACCTTTGTTTTCCCAGACCACTTGGCTGACTGGAGATAACTTTTTAATTGAGTGACAGTTTGGTAGGAACTGGTCAATTCCTGATTAATTTCTTTTGAAAGCTGAATAGCTGTCTCTAGATCTTTATATTTTATTTTTAAATCTGCCATTGAACTTACCTCCTTCTACGGTTTCTTTGCCTACGTTCTTCAGCTTGACGTCTCGCCTCGGCCTCCCTCTCCCGGCGTTCTTGCTCAGCTAAACGCTCATAGTATTTGTATCGTTCATAGGCTGCATCAACAGCACTCGATAAGCTTTTTGCATCTCTAGACTGATTGGTTCGTACAGTATCAACTTTTCCTTTTACTCGATCTTCGCTATCACTAAAAACATCCTCTGGAATAAAACTTAAACTCATTGAAGGTCGAGAACTGTTATAGCTATCGACTTTTCCTTCCATTGTTTTTAATTTAGAATTAAAGCTTTTTAATTGACTGTTCAAGTCATTGTACAATGCTCTATATTGTTCCCTTTTCTTTTCTGTGTCTGTTCCAAACCACGCATCCCATAACGACATACTGAGTAACCCCCTTCTAAAACTTTTCTGTATTAAAACAAGCGAAAGAATACCACGAATTCATTAAATAAGAAGGGATAGTATGACCCCTCGAATAAAGTCGGGTAACACTTTAAAAATATTCTTATTTTATTTTATCATATTTTCAAGCTATTTAAAATCAAATGAAAAAGGAAAATATCCTTTGTAAAAAATCTGCTAAACATAAATCCTTGAAATCGGAAGCTATCTGTTCTAGCTACTATTCTTAATGATTTAAAGAATTTAAAGAATTTCAATAATGATATAGATAGCTATTTCAAAAAAAACGATTTCCTCAAACAAATCTATAAATTATGGAAATCACATGTCTAACCAAAACAACAGTGCAACAATCATAACACTGCTCAATAAACTCGGATTACCTGACCACGTTTTCCATCTATTTCACCATACTCATGCTTCATTAACACCCCACTCAGATACTAATGAAAAAACAACAAAAATATGAACTAGCAAAGTTTGGCATCATCAGTAATCCAGAACAATTTGTTTTTACATATATCAACACAAAAGGAAACATCAACAAGCCTGTACATGCTGACTATCTAAACAATAAAATGAAAAGCATCAGAAAGCGACATAAAGAGCCGGCACTTGCTACACCTCATAAATTATGACATACAGGAGCAACATTAGCAAAACAGGCTGGTGTTTCACTAGAGACTATTTCATAAGCTTTAACTCATAGTGATAAACAGATAACAAAAGCCTATGTGAACACAACTGATACAGTTAAAAAACTGTTGGTGAGATTGCTTTTAGAAATCTAAAAAATGACTAAGGGAAATTTCAGGGAAACTCTTGATTTTTAGACAAAAAAAGACATCCAAGAGAAAATTCTTGAATGTCTGTAAACGTTGATATAATCGTATTGATTAACGTTTTGAGAATTGTGATGCTTTACGAGCTTTCTTAAGACCTGGTTTTTTCTACATCATGATATTTATGGTAAATTATCACTAAAATCAAGTAATTTCAAGAGATAAATCTTCAATCTTTACATATATAACCCTTTTAAAAATCAAGAGGTTATCAAAGGGTTATCACTTTTTTAGTTTTCGGAGCTTATGTAGTTGAGAAACAACGATTTATTTTTCTTCGTTTTTCTTCGTTTTTCTTCGTTTCGTTACTTGTTGTGAAATGATGTATAATAAAAATCACATTCCCATACAAACAATTGAATTGCAAAATTATAAAGCGAATGAACTTCATGAATTTAAAAGTAAGATTACTTTATAAATTCACTAATTAGTAACTATGTTTTCTTCGTTTTTCTTCGTTTTTCTTCGTTTTTATTTCATTTCTAATTTATAGTATTGACTGCGATCTTTCGTACTTGTCCCATACCATGTTAAAATACCTTTTGCTCTCAACGTTTTCAATAATTTCGACGAGTAAGAAACACTCCTACCTAAGAATTCTGCTACTTTTTTAGTTGTCATAGGTTCTGCTGTATTGTACATATACTGTATCAATAGTTTTTCATCAACACTTAAATCACTATAATCTCTAAGTTTACTTTCCAAAGAATCACGTGTTCTCAATGTTCTACTTGTAATACTGTTTTCTAATGTTAAAACTACTTTGTTACCTGGTTCAGAGTAACACGGTTCATGGAGAAAAGCAGATTCCATTTCAGAATAGATTCGTTTTACTCCCTCATTCATTTCTCGGACCCATCCAAATTCAGTTAAGGTACGAGCTATACGCGGATTTCTAGAAAAACGTTCATGTCTTATATTCTCAACAGTTACAATATTCGGTAGTTTTCCTGGGCTATGAATCTCTAGACGATTATCAAACATCAATACCCTGATATGATCTCCGTATACTGAATAATTCCTGTGGGTTACTGCATTTACAATTCCTTCAAACCAAGCAAATTCAGGATATTCTGGAAGTATCTGAAATCTACCATCACTATCTAAATACTGAAACTCTCGTAGCTGGGTTCGAATAAAATCTCTAACTTTAACAATTAATTTAGGCAATGCATCATCAAATGTTACTTCCTTAATAACATTAAATTCACTTCCTGTACCTACATCTACCCCATCAAATCGTTGAAAACGAACACGTGCTTGAGGAAAAAATGCTGAAGGATACTTACCAAAGATAAGAATAGCTGCCTTTGTTAATTTACCATTGATAAGAAACCGTCTTGCCTTTAATATCTCCTCAGTTGAACGTTCTGAAATATCAAAATGCTCCTTAAAATCGTTAACCAACAGTTCATCAATATCATCTAATGTGGCATCTTCAATGATCTCATCTTCAAAGAAACGCTGTCCCTTATCGTAACTAAGTTGTATACGTTGCTCATAACTCAACTTGACTGATTCGTCTCCCTGTCGTAGATAAACTTCATCATTTGGAGCAGCAATCACTCGGTTCGATGATAATTCAACTGAGATAACCAAAATCAGGTCGTCTTCTCCCTTATGATTGATCACAGGTATTTCCTCAAAAGATAAATCCAACGGTGTATCCCGCATCTCTCGGTCTATCTTTTTGAAATCATCAATCGGATAGGCTTTCCCATCCTTAAAACCAGTGATAATATTGTCCTGCTTTTCATCTTCAATCCCGATAATCAACTGACCTCCGTCAGCATTAGCAAAGGCAATCAGATGCTTTAACAATTCCGATGGTTTTTTCCTAGCTGATTTCCTATCCAAATATTGATTTTCTGGCGAAAATTGCCAGTAATTAAAATCATATTTCATTTATTTTCTCCTAATTTTTGGTTAAATAATGATGATTATTCTGTATTACTTACTGAATCTGTTTTTCTTAAGATAATAGGCTAGGTGTTTCATTATGATGAGGGCGATTACACTTTTCAACTTGTATATATAAATTTTTAAGCAAATTAATACTAGACAGGACTGCTTCACCAGTATTTAATTTTTTAATTTGATTAATTTGATTCTCCATCAGATGATTTTGAATAGCTTTTATTTCATCTGGTGAAGTTAGCCTATGAACTAATAAAGTGCCGACTTGCCCTAACAATATTTTATCAACATCATTTGGATTCTGAGTTGTCAAAAACAGAAATATACCTTTCTTCCTACCCTCGCGAGCAATACTATTTAATCCTGTGTAAAATGTAAATCCATCATTATTAATACCTTTTGTATATCTATGAACTTCATCAATAAACATAACAAATGGTTTTATTGATGCCGAACTTAAATTTACTAAATGATTTGAAACGAGGTCAATAATCATCCCACCAATGCCATCAGTTGTTCCAATTTGAGAAACATCTATATACAATGATTTTTTTGTTTCTCCTGCTGAAAATGAATCAATAATATCAATAAGACTTTGACCATCAGAAGTGAAAAAATTTACAAGCGATGTGTTATTCAACTTATAATTTACCTTTTGAATAAGGTACTGATTCACATTGAAGTTGAATAAATCCGACTCAAATTCTCCCTTTTTATTTTGTTTAGTTGTTTCACCAGCTATTTGTGCAGATAAAAATTGTATATGAAAATTCTTATCTTCTTCCGTCAGACTTGAAAGCTCTGCTTCTACAGCACTAACAGATTTTCCTATTTTATCATATATTCCATCAATATTCTTCTTATATTGGTATCGTAAAGAACGTATAGCTTCGGCCAATACTGCTGGTTGTGTTCCATCATTTGTCTCAAATAGAATTGACCATTGATTAATTGACATTTGTGATAAAGGTAAGAAAGCAGTTTGTCCAAGTATGTATTTATCTACTTCATCATCTGTAAATGAGTCTGAATACTCTCCTGTTGGATCTATTATTAAAGTCCTTATACCATCATTGATTAGTTTATCCAAAATGCTCAAAGCTGATGTTGATTTGCCACTATTAGTAGTTCCAACAGTCATTAAATGTCTATTAAACAAAGTTTTAGGTTGCAATTTTATGGGGTAATTCTGTGAGCTGAACGCTAACTTAGCAAATGTTGATAGTTGATTTTCGCTATCTGGATTGACTTCTACTGATTTTATAAAATGTTCTACAACTTTTTCATTAGCCATATATACCTTATCAGTGATACCAACCGTATTTGTCCCATTCAGTTTAAAATACTTTTCACCTAGTGGTATATACCCAAGAATATCTATACTGATTTCAGGAAATATTTTCTCTTGTAACCCACTAGTTAACATTTCGTGAACACTATCTGAATTTGGAAGCTTAGACTGAAATATTTCTCCAAAGAATAAGCCATTATTTGAATCAATCAAAACATAGTAATTAATCGTATTAGGCGAAAGTATATCTTTATTCAACTTCCTATATGAGAATAAAGACAAGTTCTCAATTTGAATTGTTGAGTATGAACGATTTACCTGAGAAATCATTCCAAGATAGTAATTACTTTTATCAGCTACACTATAAAAACTGTCAATTGTCATCATTTAAGTACCTTCCACTCAAATAATCATTTAAATCGCTATTCATAGTTGTTTTTAGAAATGAAATTGAATAACCTTGATCCATTAATTTAATAAGATCTTTCCAATTTTGATTGAAATTAGGGTCTCCATTATTAACCTCTATATATTGTTTAGATACTTTATCCCACACTCTATTAGGGGAAATATTAAAATCTGTGACTAATAGCTTTAGGCTCGTATTATTTTTTAAAGCCTGAGTAATCATTTTTGAGATATGTACATCTGCAAAGCTAAATCCTACCGAAATAAGCAGAGTATTGGGCCGCTTCATAAGATCTTGAAATTTTGTGAATAACTCAAAATAGGGTTCTTGATAGCTTTGTGCAAACTTATCTGAACTAGGAAAAACCATAACCATTTTATTAGTGTCAGTGATACTATCTTTATCTTTTCGATAGATTTTATCACCATTTTTTTCCCACGTGAGTGAACCGTGAATTTTCACAAGGTTAAATGTCTTCTGTTTAAATTCGACTTCTCTGGTATTGATGTTCTGAACCTCTTTTACAAGATTCCACTCAAACATATCACTCTCAAATGTTGGTTCTGCGGTGAAATTGAAACCATCGAAAACAACAAAATTGTGTTTAGCAGCTGCCTGCTCTATTAAAACGTCATAATTTGTTGTAATGACTGAAAATTTATTTCCATCTTTTCCCGATAATCTAGATAAAGTATTTAAAAATTCTCCATGTTTTAAATCATTTTCATTATATGAATAATTTGTATTCTCCTTAATCAATAATAAAATCTTCTCAATAGTTTTATTTAATTTTTCTTTTTTATTATTAGGTACATACGGGCGATAATGTAAGAGTGTAGACAAAAAATCTTCCAGATTAAAACTCTTATCTAATTTTATTTGGTCTGTTGTACCCGTTCCTTCTTTAGATAATATATCGCCTTTGCTATATTTACATTTCTTCGATAGTTCTTGCAATGTATAAAATTCATCATTTTCATTTAATTTCTCAAATATGTCATCAGCTATCATTTTTACTGTTTTTCCATAATTAAGGTTGAGATCAGGTGTAACTGAAGCACCTGCGCCAACTAAGCAAACAATATTAGAATATTTTTCACCATAAATTGTTTTTTGGATTTTTTCATTGATTAGCCGCTTAAAGTCGCTCTCTTTGAATTTTTCTTGTGAATCATCTTTTAATTCATTATTTTCAAGGATACCATTAGAATCATAAAAATTCATACCTATATCAGTTTGCTCTACAGCATAATTTTTAGAATGCGACAAATAATGATATTCTATAACACTCTCTTTTGTTTTATCTTTATCAAATAAGAAGAAATCCATGTTCTTAGTCCTCCACCTCAAATTTAGGTAAACTATTAATTAAATCAACTGTTTGTACAGATACATTGATAATTCTCAATAGCAAATTGAAGATATACTTTTCATCATCACTATAATCATTTGGATCATCTGTAATTCCAGATTTTCTATCAGTTTTAACTTGATACTGATCTATTATCCATTCAATAGCTGATCGTCCATTCACAACATACTTATATGCCTTTTCAGGAATATTACTAATGGTGATGTCACTGTTAAATATGATTACCGATAAATCATTCACCGATTTACCATTTTCATCACGCTTTTTAGCGAATCTCATCTTGGTTACTTTGTAATTTGGATTAACGAATGGTGTAATCTCCACATCTTCATAAACAGGAACTTCTTCATAGTTGAGATGTAATTCCATCAATTTCTGACCAACTTCAACATACTTTTCTTTATTCTTAACAATAGGAATTCGAGCTAAGTCTTTCTTCAAATCATTAGCATACTTTTCCTGGTATTCCCTAGAATTTAGTAATCCATATACATAAGCAAATGTTTCATCAAGACTTAATCCTAACTTATCAGCAAACGTTTGATTCATATTATCATTGCTTTGGAAAAGTAAAGTCTCATCTACTTCATTATCGAATCTCATTAAGCCTTTACCATTACCCAGAGTCTGCTTGTCAAGAATTATATTACTTACTAATACAGAGAATGGCTTTTGAGTACCTCCTCCTGTAATATAAATTGCTAAATTAGATTCTCCCCATTTTGAGTAGAATTTTCCAGGATTTTCAACAATATTTCTATCATACATTAACCATTTTTTAGTAAAAGGTCTATATAATTCTTGGGTGATTCTAGTTGGATTAAATTCTAGGAACTCTCCATTCGAATATAGTCGCAGTAATTTTCTTGACCAATTAGTTTCCATAGGATTAAAGTTCATTGGTTTGTTATTCTTACCCCTATTGATTTTCACTTCCTCGTTATATTTATCAATAAGTTTTTTTGAATTTGACAAGATTTTTTCTTTAGAAAAACCAATTACCCAAGTATCTCTATCGCTATTTACACCAATTGTACTGAGAATAAATGGAGAATTGTTTTGACCAGATATTGGTGCGTATTTCAGATAATTAGAATCGCGCCTATTTATCCAATCATTATTTTCATCCGGTATAATTTTTTGCCAATTCAATTGTGAAATATCCTCAAAGTCTGAAATAAGGGCTAGTTTCTCTTTTTGAGTCAAATAATCACCAATATCATGGTAATGAAGTTCATGACTACTAGAATTGTTCTTAACAAGTATGGACACCGCAACTGTAGTTCTAGTACCACCACCAAAGACATTGCCACCCTCTTTTTTACGAATATCACCTTGTCCTAGCGCATTTCCTCTCAAATTAAAAATGTAAAGATGATTAAATTCATCATAAAGACTTGCTCTTAGTCCATCAGCACTTTGAGAGTCAATAAAACTTCCGTTTGTAACAAATGCAACTACACCATCTTGTTCTAGTCGATTAGTCGCCCATCTTAATGCTTTCACATAGGTGTCATACATCCCACCTACCATACCTGCTTTACTTCTTTCCACATAAGAAGATAGAATCGTCTGTTCCAGTTTTGGATAGCTTATGTTTTGATTATCATCATTTCCATCTTTTTGTCCAAATGAATAAGGTGGATTACCAATGATGGCAGTAATTGGTTTTTCTTGCTGGCGTTTTAAACGTTTGTCATTAGTGCCAAAGAAGGTGTCATCAAGCGTATCTTCTATTTCTGTTGATTCAAAGGTATCTGTTAAGACAATTCCCTCAAAAGGTGCATACGGTTCATCACCATTGATTTCATCAAATACAGCTTCAATATTAATGGCAGCAATGTAATAGCTTAAAAGAACAATCTCATTCGCATGCAATTCTTGTGTATATTTTCTTAGAATATCATCAAAGGTAATTTCACCACTATCCATCAATGACTTCAAGTAATGCAATGTTCTAGTGATAAATGTTCCAGTTCCAGTAAATGGATCCAAAATATGAACATTTTCACTCGCTAAAGTCTTACCAAAATGCTTTCTCAAAACTACATCGACCGATTTGACAATAAAATCTACAACTTCTACAGGAGTAAAGACAATACCTAATCTTTCTGTGGTTGATTTAAAGCCAGTAGAAAAGAATTTATCATACAGAGTAATAATGATTTTCTGCTTAGCTTGAGCGTTATCAATTCCCTCTGCACGTAGACGAACTGAATCATAAAATGGTTGCAATTCTTTCTGCTCTTTTTCAAAACCAAATTGTGATAGTTCCTCTACAATTTGTTCCATGGTAGAACTTACTGGATTGTTCTTAACAAAACTGTATTCTCCAAAGAGAGCATCAAAAATTGGTAAAGTAATTAAGTGTTGCGCCAACATCTCAATCGCTTGACTTTGGTCAATTGATTCATTGATATTGTGTTGTAAGCTATGAAGGAATTTATCAAAAGCAGATTTACTATCAGGATTTTGTTCTAAGATGAACTCAATTCCTTGAATGTGACGTCTAGCAATATCAGCTACATCTTTTGACCAGTCTTCTAAGTAACGCCTGTCCCCCACTTTTTGAACAATCTTACCATAAATTGCACCCTCGACAGTTTCCCATTCAAGTTCAAGTTCTGTTTGATAAGCAACTATTGGCTCTTTCACATAACTATCATTGAAATTAGGATCGTCTGGTGCACCACCAACCCCAATAACTTGGATATTTTTGGGTTTTTGTTTGTTTAATTCCAATTTATTAACTGTAGCTTCAAAACGTTCATCTACTGAACGTAGTGCGTTTAACACCTGCCAAATAACATCGTATGTTTTATTGTTATCGAGAATTGTTTCTGGTGTCTCACCTGCTGGAACTACAATTGGTAGGATAATGTAGCCATATTCTTTTCCTTCAAATTTACGGATGATTCGTCCGACAGCCTGAACAATATCTACCTGTGATTTTCGAGGAGACAGGAAGATAATAGCATCAAGATTAGGAACATCAATTCCTTCTGTTAGGAAGCGAACATTTGACAAAATACGAGCTGAATCTTCAGGAATATCATCACTAGCTAACCAATCTAATGCTTCATTTTTTTCAAGGGCGTTCATACTGCCATCTACGTGACGAACATTTACGGAGTAGCCTTCATCACTATTAAGGTATTCATTAACAACATTTTCAAACTGAGTTGATAGCCTTTTACTATCTTCAATAGTCCGAGAAAAGGCTATAGCTCTTCGCATTGGTTCGCCAGAAACTTTATCTGCAAAACTTTCTCGTTTAATCATTCCATTCCAAACACCAATGATACGCCCCACATCATCAATATTCAGACCATTCTCTGAATCAGCAAGAGCTTTTTGCATATCTTTCTGAACCACTGTTTCGTCAACAGCCAAAACCATTAATTTATAATCAGTTAGGATATCTTGACTAATAGCATCTCCAAAACCTAAACGATAGAATACACTACCATATAGATTTTCATCATCCATACTAGAAATAACGCTTGAATTTTCTTCTGCTTTTTTCTTAGCCTCAATTCCATATAATTTTGGTGTTGCTGTTTGATAAAGACGTTTTATCCCCTTAACATTTAGATCACTATGTACCTTCGTAAACGATGATGCTTCATCTCCAAAAGCTTTTGCACCAGTGGTACGGTGTGCCTCATCTGCGATAATTAAATCAAACTCTGGAAAACCCTCTTTTTGTGCTTCACCAAGAACATCTATTGACTGATAAGTTCCAAAAACCACTAACAGTTCTTTTTTGGGTCTTGTCATTAATTCTAAGTAGTTTTCAACAACTTTTTTTGACGAGGTTGTTGCTGGATAACCAATATCACTAGCTTTAATTGTTAGATTGGACTCATCTTGCTTGACACTGCCACGACTAGCATTTCTATCACTAGTAACTGCCATAGAAGACATTGTCATTTCTGTATCATTGTTCCACCCTCTCAAGGTTTGCGTAAGTAGTTGAATACTAGGTACTAGATAAAGAATAGTATATTGTTCCTTAGAGGCATCTCTTGCCATTGCTTCAGCAATTTTTAAACTCGTAAAAGTCTTACCCGTTCCAGGCGCCATTATAAGTTGTCCACGATCATTTTCTGTAAAATGATTCAATGCAGACTGAATTGCACTTTCTTGATAATATCTTAACTTCTTTTTAGCTTTTACAGCTACTACTTCTGGTGATTCAAAAGAAAATTTTGACCAATCAATCTGAGAATTTCTTAAATCTGAAAGCCCAATACGAATAACATCGCTACGATCTGCTAAAGCTTTTTCAGCATTCTTGCCCCATTTATCTGTTGAAGCAACAATAATACCTGATTCGTAATAATCTTTTCCAAGTTCCCCTAAAAAAGAATCAATATTAGATTTTTGAATACTATGATTATAGAATTTTGCCTGAATCGCTACTAATTCACCAGTAAATTTTTCAGCAACTAAGTCTACTCCAAGATCAACTTTAGGTATTCCAAATTCCTCTGGAACATCTGCTAGCATCCATACATTCTTAAACTCATTCTGGTATGTTGGTTCATTTTGAAAATAGGCACGAGCCAAATATTCAAAATATGTCCCTCGATCTCTCTGTGTTTCAGCAAGTTCATTAATCTGATGTACTAAATTATCAAAAGTCATTTTATTCCCTTCTTTTCAAAATTAAAATTTAGATATAATTCATTTATTTGAACAGAACATATTACAGTTACTATCGTATGTTTATTATACCACTTTCTTTTCCTATCTCGTATAATTCCATCAGGGGTTTGGGGATTCCCCAAAATTCTAATCACCTCAAAAGTACATACACTATGTGTATACAAATTTTGGGGGTGATTTTGGGAGTGTGTGTATACAGACTCTGAGCTCGCAAAGTCATAATATGAGAAATTTCTCCCCTTCGATAAAATAATCCAAAAAATCAATTTGACTGTCATTTGTGTGTACAAATATTTTAAGAAGATATATAAAAAACGCTGCGAATTTTTAACAGCGTTTCCTTATTTTAAAATTCTCATATGTCTTTCTTTTTTATGGTTAGCATCGTAGTATTCCAGCATCGCATGATACAAACGAGCCTTCGTTTTATCTTGTTGTTTAATCCCATGAAGAAATAATTCTGCTCGCTTTAATTTCAATATGTATTCGCATATCTGATCAAAATCCTTATCCATATTACTTTTGAAAATAAACATCTTTTTCCTCCATCACATCAACTATTTTTTGCATCAAAATAGACATATCCATTTTGTTTTCATAGCTTATTCTCCCAACTACAGTTGCAAGACGGGCTATAGAATTGATATTCTTTCCTACCTGTTCCAACTCTTCTGTCAAAGGAACTAACGCTTCAAAAGAGACTTTGTGAATGTTCAAATCTGTTCGGATTAATTTTTTTCTAGCAAACTCAGAAAAATTATGAATATTTTCCTTCCTCATACAATCATTTAATTTTTTATTTTCTTCTTCTGTCAAAAATACCTGTTTCAACACCGATTTTATTCTCATAATCTTATCACCTCGTTTTCTTATTTAGTCGTTTCACAAGTTCTTTCACTTGTTTGCTTGTCTTCTTTTCATATCCTATCATCAGCTCAACACAGCAGTGAAATATCCTTACATTATCGAAATCTTCACTTTGTTCCGCTATTCTTTCTAACTGACGTAAGTTATTGATAATTCTTCTAACTTGAAATATAAAGTCATGATAAGATTCAAAATCAAATTGAAGATAAATAGGCGAACTCTTAAACAACATTTTCCTAGCATAAGAGGAAAAATTTAGATGGTTTGTCATTTCAATCAAGTTATTCACTATTTCATTCTGCTCTTCAGTGATATAACATTTCTTTAGAACAGTCCTATATCTACTCATTTATCATATACTTCTTTCGGGCATTTTCATGGGCAATAGCTTTGCACTCCAGCATACGTTCCTGCTTTAAATTCTCCATAGACTTAAATAAATACGCTAACGGAGAAGTCGCATCCTCAGGAATCCGTTCAATCATGCTAATAACTTCATCACTAGTTACATATCCACTAGCTAAATACTCTCCTATCTTCATCTTCTGAGCATGTGTTAAAGTGTAATTGTTAGGATACAAAAATCTATCATTGTACTTATAAGAAATGGATTCTAACAAAGAATAATATTTAGGCAGAATATAAGTTTCAGGCTTTCTAGAACTATTATCCAGTATATTCTCAATCTCTTTCTTATTCTTACTCTTGTTCTTAATCTCTTGCGTTACATTCTCATTTTCATCCGTTACTGTAACGTTACAGTCTAAAACAAGTTGTGGCTCGCCTGTAATTAGTGCTTTCTGTTTTTGTCTATGACGAGCAACACGTTCCCTAGTTTGTTTCCTAATCTTTTCTAGGCCATCTATATTCTGATGTTTCTCCCATTTTGGAATGGTAATAGCGCCATCTATGATTTCTATCATGCCAAATTCTTCAAACATGCTAAGAGCTAATTTTACAGATGTCGCTTTTCGTCTAAACACTGTTGAAAGCATCTCTTCTGTGTAATATACCTTGTTTCCTAGACTCAGTATGCCACTATTATTTTGCTTTCCTGCAAGTACCAGAATTTTGAACCATATTACAATAAGAGTATCTCCTTCTGGCATTGATTCTATTAGCTGAATTTTTTCATCATCAAATATATCTGTTGTTATCTTGATCCACTGAACACCATTCATACTAGTACCTATCTTTCATATTGCTTCAACCATCGTGTTACTGCTCTTTTATCGTATAAAGTCACTCCATCAATCACCATGGTTGGCATTCCTTCTTTCGTCCATTTTTGGATTGTTGTCGTAGATACATCTAACCACCTAGACAAACCTGACATACGAACCATGGGTTTATAAAGTTCTTTATCTTCAAATACTCTTGCTACAGCATTTGAAATCATCTCATCATAGTGAGCACGTAATTGCTTCTCTAATTCTTTAGGAAGCTGGACAACTAAAGTAGTTTCCGACATAAATTAACACCTCATTTCTAAATTAAATAAGCTCCGAAACCATTTAATTTGTTATTCATTTTGAATTATATATCCTTTTTGAATTTTTGTCAAGCTTTTTTTATTCAAAAAGAATAAAATGTGTTATAATGATAAAAAGGAGGTTCTTATGACGAATCATATTACTAAACTGATAGAAAATAGCGGAAAAAAATTGACAGAAATTAGCGAAGCTACAAATATAGCCTATCCTACACTTTCTGGATACAATCAAGGAATCCGCAAACCTAAAAAAGATAATGCTGAAAAATTGGCAAAATACTTTAATGTTTCCGTCGCTTACATTATGGGACTTGATAGCAACCCACACGCTCCATCAAATCTTAAAATTGTTACAGATAGTTTCAAAACATCTAAAATTGGTTCTGTGACACCTTTTAAAAGCGATATGGAGAAGTTAAAGAAAAGTATCGAATTTGGCGAAAGGGCATTAACACTACCACTTGATGATAGTTTTTCAGATGAATTTCGTCATATATTCTCAGAATACCTAGCTGAGAAAAACAAACGTTTTATGTCTGAATTTATAGACTATATGAATCACCTAAATAAAGATTCTAAAGTTTGGCAGAGCTGGATTAAAACAGACGAATACGCTATTCGCCAAGAAGATAGAAAAAATAGATAGACACTCATTTCTCAATTACATAAGCTCCGAAAACTTAGATACGGAGAAAAAATGTCTATACACAAATACAAAACAAAAAAAGGAATCCTTTACTATGTCAGCTTTTACATTGGCTTAGATGCTTATGGAAAGAAAAAAAGGCACTTAAAGAGAGGATTCAAAACCAAAAAAGAGGCAAAATTGTACGAGGCTCGTTTAGAAGCTGGTGTCGTCGCCCCCACAGTAAATACCGACAAACCTAACCCCAAAGTCACTTATAAAGAACTTTATCAAGAATGGTTTAAGGCTTATGTTGGTACCGTTGAAGAAACAACTTCTTCCCAAACAAAGAATATCTATCGAATACATATTCTACCAATATTTAGCGATAAATTTATTGATCAAATCAGTCCTTTAGACTGTCAAAATTTTATTACACAAAAATCTCAGACTTTCAAAAATATCAAACAGATAAAATCCTATACCTCAAAAATTTTTGATTTTGCAATCAATATGAACTACATTGATCGAAATCCAATGAAGAATGTTATCATGCCTAAAATCAAAAAAACTAGATCAGATAATTTTTGGTCTCTGGAGGAATTACATCATTTCCTTGATATAGTGAAAGAAACTGAGCCATTTAAACATTTTGCTCTTTTTAGACTTCTTGCATTTAGTGGACTTCGAAAAGGGGAGTTATACGCTTTAAAATGGGCTGATATTGACTTTGATAGCAAACTATTGAACATAGACAAAAGTCTAGGAAGAATTGACGGTAAAGCAATTGAAAAGGGCACAAAGAATGAATCTTCAGTTCGCACAATCTATCTTGATGATGAGACAATCGATATTATTAAGCAATGGAAAAATTTCTATCTGAAAGAACAATCTCAGTTGCCTCTTACAAAACTAAATATCAGTAACGAATATATGTTCTCTTACATATCAAGCAATGACAAAATTGAACCTTTGCATGCTGATTACATTAATAACGTACTGAATCGAATTATTAAAAAGCATAAATTAAAACCAATTAGCCCACATGGGTTTAGACATACACATGCAACACTTATGTCTGAAATTGGAATCGATCCTTCTAATACATCAAAACGTCTCGGTCATGCAAGCAGTCAGATGACATTAGATGTCTATACTCACACCACAAAAACTGGTGAGAAAAACTCTATTGACAAATTTGCAGATTATCTCAATAAAGCAAAATAGAATTATGATTTTTAAAATTTTGAAGAGGTTATCAGAAGGTTATCACAAAGCTATTCTAGCTCAAAAATCGACAAAAAAGCACTTTGCAAAATCTTTGCAAAGTGCTTTGAAACGTTGATATAATCGTATTGATTAACGTTTTGAGGCAACTGACCTCGTCAGGTTGCAGCCACATTTGTAAGCGACTAAAGTCGCAACAACTGTGTCAATTGCACCAATTTATCAAGAAAGTACAAAAAAGAACACCCCGAAAGGTGCTCTTTGTAAGTATAGTAATTCTTTCGAATTAACGTTTACTAAATTGTGATGCTTTACGAGCTTTCTTAAGACCTGGTTTCTTACGTTCAACTTTACGTGAGTCACGTGTAAGAAGTCCTGCGCGTTTCAATGAATCGCGGAAGTCTGGGTCTACTTGAAGAAGGGCACGAGCGATACCGTGACGGATAGCTCCTGATTGACCAGCGTATCCACCACCTACAACGTTAACGAAAACGTCGTATGAACCTGCAGTTGAAGTAACTGCGAATGGTTGGTTGATTACAAGACGAAGGTCAGCGTGTGGGATGTACTCTTCAACATCTTTTTTGTTAACAGTGATTTTACCAGTTCCTGGAACAAGGCGAACGCGTGCAACAGCGTTTTTACGACGTCCAGTACCTGCATATTGTGCTTGTGACATACTTTATTGTTCCTTTCCTTAGATAAGTCCTGAAATATCAAGAACTTCTGGTTGTTGTGCAGCGTGAGTGTGCTCAGCTCCAACAAATACTTTCAACTTCATACCTTGAGCGCGTCCAAGAGTATTGTGTGGAAGCATACCTTTAACTGATTTCTCGATCAAACGTACTGCATTTTTAGAACGAAGTTCACCTGCAGAGATTTGTTTCAATCCACCTGGGTGGTTTGAGTGAGTGTAGTAGATTTTATCAGTTGCTTTTTTACCAGTCAATTTAACTTTTTCAGCATTGATAACAATCACAAAGTCACCTGTATCAGTGTGTGGTGTAAATGTTGGTTTGTTTTTTCCGCGAAGTACGCTAGCAACTACTGCAGAAAGACGTCCAAGTGGTACATCAGTTGCGTCAACTACGTACCATTTACGTTCAACTTGGCCTGGTTTAGCCATAAATGTTGTTTTGTTCATGATTTCTCCTATATATAGTTCGATTTTTGTTTACGGTGATGGGTGTTCCTTCCCATCGAAAAGTATTTGGAAGGTTCCGGGGCCTTTCAAATGGGGTAAACAATACCGCCTACTATAATACCAAATTTCACCCCTAAAAGTCAATAGATATGAAAAATATTTTTCTGAATTCCACTCTTTTTATCTCTAAAAAACCTCGCTTTCGCGAGGCTCTTCTATTTATAAGATAAGGCACGTTTAAAGGTTTTCCAAGGACCTAAATCATCTGTTTGCAGAACGAGACTAGCATACATACGCCCGATAAAGATTGTTGCTGTTACTGCAAAAGCAATCGTAATAGCAAGCGAAATCCATGCTTCTAACCCATTTGCATAACCATTAATAGCTCTAAACGGCATGAAGAAAGTCGAAATAAAGGGAATATATGAACCAATCTTCAAGATGAGATTGTCACCAGCTGCACCTAGAGCTGTAACTCCAAAAAAACCACCTATAATCAAAATCATCAAAGGCGACAAGGCTTTTCCTGAGTCCTCAGGACGAGAAACCATAGAACCTAGGAAGGCTGCTAAAACAACGTACATAAAGAGGCTAACCAAGACAAACAATAAGGTGTTGAGCGAGAAAGCCTCTCCTATATGGTTTAAAATACCAGATTGTGCCAAGATTGGTAGGTCTTTAAAGAGAAGAATGGCAGCAAGTCCACCCACGACGTAAATGCCAATATGGGTCAAAATCACAAGAAGCAGAGCCAGCATGCGAGCGTAGAAATAATGACTAGCTCGGATACTAGAGAAGACCACCTCCATAATTTTGGTTCCTTTCTCGCTAGCCACTTCCTGGGCAGTGACACTAGCATAGGTAATCAAAATCATATAAAGGAAGAAACCAAGCCCTGCGGCCGCAATGGTTTGAACAATTTTTTTGTTTTCCTTAGATTCATCAATCTTCTCAGTAAAATCAACGGTTTGACTCAGGCGTTTTTCCTGTTCTTGAGACAAATTAGCCGCCGAGCGATTGAGTTGGTATTGCAGTTCGTTGAGCTTATTGGTTACTGCTAGCTTGATGCCTGTTTCAAGAGAAGTTTCACCATGATAGACGGCCTTGAGGACGCTGTCCTCTTGGTCAATGGTTAGGTAACCCTTGATTTTCTCATCTTTGATAGCAGCTTGGGCACTGGCTTCATCCTTATAATCAAAGTTGATACCATTGGTACTCTTGAGCCCTTCTTCCACAGATGGCACAGTTGTTACTACTGCTATCTTACTATTCTTGGCCATAGAAGACCCTTGGAGATAGCCAATTCCTACAGATAAGGCTAAAAAGAGGAACGGCGAAATCACCATAAAGAAGAAACTCCACGATTTGACATGTCGAAGATAGGTTTCCTTGATTACAACCCACATATTTCTCATACTTCCACCCCTGATTCTAGTTTAAAGATTTCATCGATTGTTGGCGCTTGTTGGTCAAAGGTTGCGATATATTGCCCCTGAGTCAAGATTGGGAAGAGTTCTCTTCCAGCACTCTCATCATCTAGGATTAATTTCCAACTGCCTTGCTTGGTCAAACTCACCTGCTTGACATGAGGAAGGTTTTCCAATTCTTCCTTACTTCGTTCACTTGACACAAAGAGACGCGTTTTCCCGTATTGATTGCGGACATCCTGAACCGGTCCATGCAAGACCACACGACCATCTCGAATCATGAGAATATCGTCACAAAGTTCCTCAACATTGGTCATGACATGGTCAGAAAAGATAATGGTTGCTCCGCGCTCTTTTTCCTGAAAAATGACTTGCTTGAGCAATTCTGTATTGACTGGGTCCAAGCCACTGAAAGGCTCATCCAAGATAATCAAGTCTGGTTCATGAATCAGAGTAATAATGAGCTGAATCTTCTGCTGATTTCCTTTTGACAGACTCTTAATTTTATCTGTCAGCTTCCCTTTCACTTCCAACCTCTTCATCCATTGAGGGAGTTTTTCCTTGATCTCCTTGGCATCCATACCTTTTAGAGTCGCCAAATAACGAACTTGTTCAAGGACTGTCAATTTAGGCATAAGACTGCGTTCTTCAGGCAGATAGCCAATCCGAGCGTAGGTTTCCTGACGAATATCCTGATTATCAAGACTAATTTCTCCTTGATATTCTAAAAACTTCAAAATACTGTGGAAAATTGTTGTTTTTCCAGCACCATTTTTTCCGACTAGTCCCAAAATACGACCTGGTCGCGCTTGAAAGTCAATACCAAACAAAACTTGCTTGGGTCCAAAACTTTTCTCTAGACTTCTTACTTCTAGCATCTTTCACCTCCGAAATGTCTTGCACTCATTATACTCCTTTTTGATAGCCTTTACAATGATTTCTGTCTATTTTTATCATCCTCATTTTAGTAAAAAATCTTAGGGTACTTTGAGTTATGAGTACATTATACAGTGCTAAATTCTAATTTATCTCTTCTGTTCCTCAACTGTCTATTTTTGATCCTGAATTGTCATAGAGTAACACCTTATCCAAAAGCTGTTCGATCATTTCTAGATTGAGAGATTAAAAAAACTTAGTTCAAACTTGCCAATTCTAATTTTAAGTAGAATATCATTTCTATTTTTAGAATCAAAACGACGATATTGTGGAGCCTCTACCAGAACAATAGGTTGTAACATTAAGATAGCCTCTACTCTTTTTACTTTACTAATAGTACACAGGAGGAGCTCCCTGAATAATATAGTATATTGAAATAAGATATGAACAAATCGATTAAGAAAAGCAAATTAATTTCTAGAAATATTTTAGCAGCAACGGTGTACTATTATAGATTCATTCTACTATAGATACCTTATTATAACGGCTCTATAATATTTGTAGTGGGTAAATCCCCTATGGATATTATGGAGCCTATTTTGTTGTAGAAAAAAAGTCCCATAAGATCTATAATGAAAAGCGACAAAACAACTCATTAGAAAGAATCAAATGGAACAATTACATTTTATCATAAAACTACTCGATATCAAAGACCCAAATATCCAAATTATAGATATCATCAATAGGGATACCCACAAAGAAATCATTGCTAAACTGGATTATGAGGCTCCACCTTGTCCTGATTGCAGAAGTCTAATGAAGAAATATGACTTTCAAAAACCGTCTAAGATCCCTTACCTCGAAACAACTGGTATGGCTACTAGAATTCTCCTTAGAAAGCGTCGATTCAAGTGCTATCATTGCTCGAAAATGATGGTCGCCGAAACCTCTCTCGTCAAGAAGAATCATCAAATCCCTCGTATTATCAACCAAAAAATTGCGCAAAAATTGATTGAAAAGTCTTCTATGACCGATATTGCTCATCAGCTGGCTATTTCAACTTCAACTGTCATTCGCAAGCTCAATGACTTCCGTTTTAAGTCTGATTTTTCTTACCTCCCTGAGATTATGTCCTGGGACGAATACGCCTTTACAAAGGGAAAGATGAGCTTTATTGAGCAAGATTTTGACAATCTAAATATCATCACTGTTCTTGAGGGAAGAACACAAGCTATTATTCGAAATCACTTTCTTAAATATGATAGAGTCGTTCGTTGTCAGGTGAAAATCATTACTATGGATATGTTTAGCCCTTATTATGACTTGGCTAAACAGCTTTTTCCTAATGCAAAAATTGTACTTGATCACTTTCACATTGTACAACATCTTAGCCGCGCTATGAGTCGTGTGCATGTTCAAATCATGAATCAATTTGAACGAAAATCCCATGAGTACAAGGCTATTAAACGT